>DAWCEJ010000296.1:0-13473 GCA_052274955.1 Collinsella sp. | reverse complement strand
GATCCGGCGTGTCGGCGATGCGCTCGAAGTCGACGTCGTAGATCCACGAGACATCGTGGCCGTCGGCGTCGTTGTCGTTCAGGAAGAAGGCGCAGAGCCTGCCGCCTGCCGTTTTAATGGACTGAATCTGGCGATCGAAGCCCACGGGATTTTTGGCCAGGTTTGCCTCGACGGTGCGGCCGGCAATGTTCCAGCGGCCCATGCGTCCGCCGGCGGGGACGTAGGCATCGAGCGTGGGCTGCAGGTGCGCCGTATCCACGCCCAACTCATGTGCGGCAAAGAATGCGGCGGCAACGTTGTAGACCATGTACAGACCGTTGTAGCGCGTGGCGATGTGTACGGCAGCCGCGTTGGACGCAGATCCAAAGACCAGGTCAAAATCGTAGCCGTCGCAGCCGAGCTCCACGCCCGTCACGCGACGGACAAGCGCAGGGCGTGCCCAACCGCACGAGGGGCAATGGTAGGCGCCGAGCTGGCCGTATTGCACATAGTCATACTCCAGCGGCGCGTTGCACTGCGAGCAAAAACGCGAGTCGCTAATGCGATCAGACTCGGTGCCCGTGGCGCCGTCGATGCCAAAGGCGATGCTTGCATTGGGAACGCGCGCGGCGATCGCGGCACACAGCGGGTCGTCGGCGTTATAGATGAGCGTCGTTGTCGGCGAAAGCTCCAGCGCGTGGGCGATGACGTCCTGGGTGTGGGCGATCTCGCCGTAGCGGTCCAGCTGGTCGCGGAACAGGTTGAGCAGCACAAAGTAGGTTGGCTTGAGCTTGGGCAGGACGCGCACCGTGTAGAGCTCGTCGCACTCAAAGACGCCTACGCGCTTGCTGCTGGCGGTTCGCTTAAGGTTGCCACGCGCCTCGAGCAGGGCACCAACCACGCCCGGCTCCATGTTGTTTCCGGCACGGTTGCATACCACGGTGGCGCCGCTGGCGGCAACGGCATCGGCGATGAGGTTGGAGGTGGTGGTCTTGCCGTTGGTGCCGGTGATCACCACGCTGCGGTCGACAAGGCCCGCGAGGTCGCTTAGCAGCTCGGGGTCGATCTTCATGGCGATACGGCCGGGGAGTACGCCGCCCTGGCGCTTAAGGACGGAGCGCAGTCCCCAGCGGGCGATATCGCTCGAGGTGCAGGCGAGAGATGAGCGGAAGTTCATGAAGCCGTTCCTAACGTGAATGACATGGTCGTGACGTTTGTGCCGTTAAAAGCCGTAGCGGCGCGCAAATTCCTGGGCAAGCTGCGATACGTCTTCGCAAGCGCTGGCCCAGGGGGCAAAGTCGGGAGTATCCGAGATGATGCCGTCGGCCTCCCAAACTGCCTGATGCGAAAGGTCCCAGGGGTCGTGCGGTTCGGGCCGGCAGGGAAGGTACGGCGTCTGATACATGGGGTTCAGCAAAAAGAACGCGCCGCCCTCGCAGCGGTTGGCAAACTCACGCAGCGCGCGTGTCGCCGGGCGCATCTTGTTCGTTTTGAACAGCAAGATCGTGCGGGCGAGCAGGTACCAGGGGGAGTTCTCGAGGGTATCGGCCCCCATCTGCTCCTCGAGCTGGTGGGCCAGGGCAAAAAAGCCGTCCTCGTCTTCTAGGCGAGCGAGGGCGAGTAGCACGGTGCCTGCAGCTCGGGTGGGATAGCCTTCCGCCTTAAGGACGCGGCGGGCGTAGTTGGCGGCAGCACGGTAGCGAGCGCTCGCCATGCACAGCTGCGAGATGGCCTCGAGCGTGTGGAGCCACCCGATAAGAGCCGGCTCGCTTACGGTGAGATCGGCCGCCGTCACGCCGTCTGCCAGCACCTTGTTGGCCCAGTAGTGCGGGGCCTCCATGTCGAACCCGGGCACGCTTTGCTGCAGGTAATCGGTCGTGGTCGCCTCGAGTTTCATCAGGTCGCCCAGACAGGCGTCGACGGGCGTGTCCGCCAAAATGATGGCGAGCAGCTGGGCATCGACGGCCAGCGCGTCGACGCGGACGATCTTGAGCAGCTCATCGCGCGTATCGTCGAACAGGTGGTTGCGCGTCTGTTCAAACTCCTCGTCGCTGCCCATGTCCTCGATGCGATGGAGCTCGTCGAGCAGGTGGCGGTGGACGCCTGCATAGGACAGCAGTGCCTGGGCATGCTCGGTCTGCGCATACTTATGAGGGTTGACGCTCACGTCGTTATGGACAAGCTCGCGTGCTGCATCGGTGAGTTCGGGGTGCGACGCAAGGTAGGCGCGCTCCAGGTAGGCGGGGATGTAGACGCTCGGATCCATTAGAGGTCTCCTCCCTTAAACGGCAGGCCCTGCTCGGCCGCCCGCAGGATGCGCTCGTCAATCTGGGAACGCACGATATCGTTGGTGGCGACCCAGGCGGCAAAGCTGGCGTTGTCGGGGGCGCCCAAGCCCTCTTGCAGTACCGGCGTCGCCTCGGACAGCGCAAGGACAAGCTCGTCGGTGGAGCCCACGCCCACGTTGACGCGGGCATAGACGCCATCGGGAAACTCGGTTTGGAAATAGAGCGCCTCGGCTGCGTGTGGGCACGAGCGTGCAAGGATGCGCAAGTAGTGCTCGGCGCCCTCGTAGTCCAGCTCGCGCCAGGCAGCGCTCATCAGCGCGATGAGCGTCCATGGGTCCAAGTCGCGCTCCGCGTCCTTGGGACGACGGCGTAGCGGCGTGTTGGTGAGATAGGGGACGGAGTGGGCAGAGCGAAAGCGCTTGAGCTCCTCGGCGGGGTATTCGAGCTTAGCCATGGCGAGCATTGCGGTGTGGCGGACGCCGGCCGGATCGTTGGGGGCAAAGTCGAGGCTGCAGTTTGCGGCTTCGAGCGACATGCGATAGCGGCCGCTAATGAGGGCGCGTGACGCAAGGGCGGCAAGCCAGCGCAGGTAGGGACGGCGCATAAGGTCGCCTGCGGCCTCACGCTCGTAGGGGTCCTGCGCCGAGGCGATCTTGAGTGCCAGGTCGTGCTCGACTTCATCGCGCTTGGATACCAAGTACTGTACGTACTCCTCGTTGGAGTTGGCGGTGAGGGCGGTCAGCATGCGCTGGGCATCCCAGTTGGTGGGGTCGAGCGCGGCTGCCTCGCGAAGCATGTTCTCGGCAGCGGCCTCTTCTTGCTCTGCCTGGGTATCGTCAGGGATAAAGGGAATGCGGTAGTCGACAGCCTCGACCACCTTGGCAATGAGGTGCCCGGCGCGGTCGCGGTCGTGCACGATGAGCGGCGCGGGGTTGCGGGTGAATTGTTCCATCAGACGCTCTACGGCGGCACCGTCGGTGAGCGGGATATTGTCGCGGCGCAAGGCCTCAAGAACGAGGCGATGGCAATCCTCTTGAATGGGATCGAATGCCATGGGGCCTCCTTTGCTGCGGTTAGGGTTCAAATGTCTCTATATAAGCTTCTAGTTTACCCGCATGTGGCACACCGGGGGTGCCGCACTTGGACATGCACCTTTGCACCACGAAGACGGATGTCGCACAAATGTCGGCACCTTGGACGACTGAGTGGTACCACGGTGCCGCAAACGGTCGATTTTTGGCGGCGAACGGGGCATATTTTGGAGGGCCACAGTCCTGCCCGGGATATGTGGTCAACCTTGATAAAACGTTTGCCCAGCTTGGGAGTATGAATGCCCCACAAGGGTCTTCAGGGATAGAAAAAACGTTTCATCATTGTCGGCTTTAGGTGAATAACTGACCAACCAGAACGGTAGAATAGTGTTTGTCTGAGCGTTGAGACGTTTAGACATCGCGCATTGTCATCGCCGGCAACGCGCAAAACGGTCCTAACGGAGCCAATTGGGTGCTCCGTTATATACGCAAGTCTAAGAGGGGCTTGTTTAGGAGGCACAGTATGGGACGTTTTACCAATCCTCGCGATCTGTACTTTGGTGAGGGCGCTCGCCACGAGGTGAAGAACCTCAAGGGCAAGAAGGCCATCATCGTTTCTGGCGGCAGCTCTATGCGCCGCGGCGGGTTCCTGCAGGACGTTGAGGCCGACCTCAAAGAGGCCGGCATGGAGGTCAAGCTGTTCGAGGGCGTCGAGTCCGATCCGTCCATCGAGACGGTCATGAAGGGCGCCGAGGCCATGCGCGAGTTCGAGCCCGACTGGATTATCGCCATCGGCGGCGGCTCGCCCATCGATGCCGCTAAGGCCATGTGGGTCTTCTACGAGTATCCCGAGGAGTCCTTCGATAACATCATCCAGCCGTTCAGCTTCCCCGAGCTGCGTCAGAAGGCTCACTTCTGCGCCATCTCCTCTACCTCCGGTACCGCTACCGAGGTCACTGCCTTCTCCGTCATTACCGACTACGCCAAGGGCATCAAGTACCCGCTGGCCGACTTCAACATCACCCCTGATGTCGCCATCGTCGACCCCGAGCTCACCTACACCATGCCCGCCAAGCTGTGCGCTCACACCGGCATGGACGCTCTGACCCACTGCATGGAGGCCTACGTTTCCACCTGCGCTTCCATGTTCACCGACGCCAACGCTCTGCACGGCATCCGCGAGATCGTCGAGTGGCTGCCCAAGTCCTATGCTGGCGACCATGAGGCCCGTCAGCACATGCACGAGGCTCAGTGCATCGCCGGTATCGCCTTCTCCTCGGGCCTGCTCGGCATCGTTCACTCCATGGCTCACAAGACCGGTGCTGCCTTCGAGAACGGTCACATCATCCATGGTGCCGCAAACGCTATGTACCTGGGCAAGGTTATCCAGTGGAACTCCAAGGATCCCCGTGCTGCCGAGCGTTACGCTTACGTGGCCAAGGAGATCCTGCACCTTCCCGGCGAGACCAACGAGGAGCTCATCGCCGCGCTCGTCCAGAAGATTCGCGACCTCAACGACCAGCTCAACATTCCGCAGTCCATCAAGGATTACGCGAATGGTGGCGTGAAGGTCGACGCCGAGAACCCGCAGATGGTTTCCGAGGAGGAGTTCCTCGCCAAGCTGCCCGAGATCGCCGCGAACGCCGAGACCGACGCCTGCACGCCCGAGAACCCGCGTGAGACCAAGGCTGCCGACTTCGAGAAGATCCTCAAGGCCTGCTACTACGACACCGACATCGATTTCTAATCGACTCTTGTTATCGTAACGAGGGGCTCCGCACGTATCCGTACGGAGCCCCTTTCTTTTTTATTATTAGAGAATGGGATAGTTATGGCTGCAATTTTCAATAGCCCCAGCAAGTACATCCAGGGTCCGGACGAGCTCGCAAAGCTCGGCTCCTATGTCGAGCCGCTCGGTGCTAAAGCCCTCGTCATCGTGACGCCTTCGGGCAAGAAGCGCGTCGGTGCCAAGATCGAGGGCGGTTTTGCCGAGACCAAGGCCGAGCTGCTGTTTGAGGACTTTAACGGCGAGTGCTCCAAGGGCGAGGTCGATCGTCTGGTTGCGCTCGCCCGCGACAACGGTTGCGACATCATCGTCGGCGTCGGTGGCGGCAAGATCCTCGACACCGCGAAGGCCGTCGCCTATTACCTGGAGTCCCCGGTTATCATTTGCCCCACCATTGCTTCGACCGATGCACCGTGCTCGGCACTTTCGGTGCTCTACACCGATGACGGCCAGTTCGACAAGTACCTCTTCCTTAAGGCAAACCCCAACATCGTCCTGATGGATACGACGGTTATCGCGGCGAGCCCGGTGCGCCTGACGGTTTCCGGTATGGGCGATGCGCTCGCAACCTACTTTGAGGCCCAGGCGACGCATGATGCCGACGGCGGCACCTGCGCTGGCGGCAAGGGCGGCATGGCTGGTCTGGCGCTCGCCAAGCTCTGCTACGAGACGCTTATGGCCGATGGCGTCAAGGCCAAGGTCGCGCTGGAGAAGGGTGCGCTGACGCCTGCCGTCGAGCATATCATCGAGGCCAATACGCTGCTTTCGGGCATTGGCTTTGAGAGCTCGGGCCTTGCTGCTGCTCATGCCATCCACAATGGCCTGACGATGCTGCCCGAGTGCCATGGCATGTATCACGGCGAGAAGGTCGCCTTTGGCACCATCGTCCAGCTGGTACTCGAGGATGCCCCGACTGAGAAACTCGAGGAAGTCTTGGGCTTCTGCATTGAGTTGGGCCTGCCGGTCACGATGAAGGAACTTGGCGTTGCTGAGCTTACGCGCGAGCAGGCCATGATTGTTGCCGAGGCCGCGTGCGCGCCCGATGACACCATGTGCAACATGCCGTTTGAGGTGACGCCCGAGATGGTCGCCAACGCCATCCTGGGTGCCGACGCACTGGGCCACTACTACCTTATGGATGAGTAAACTAAGGTAAGGAAGGGGCAAAGCCGACAGACGGCTTTGCCCCTTTTTGCTATGGTGCAAAGGGGTCAGATTACTTTGCACCAATTGTTGTTGATGAAAGGGCGGATTCTTGTATGGCGCTTCCCATGGTTTATGGCGGTCCTGGCCGGTATGTTCAGGGGCCGGGCGAACTTTCGCGTCAGGGCAGGTATTTGTCATGGTTGGGTTGTGCTGCCTATGTCTTGTTTGACCAGGGCACCGAGGATCGGCTGTGCAGGCAGATCGTCGATGGATTTCTGGACGAAGACCTAAGCGAGCCGTTCTTTAAGATCTATGACGGTCCGTGTACGGAAGAGGCCGTTGTCGATATGGCTCAGGAAGCCCAGGCTGAGTATTGCGACATGGTGGTGGGTATTGGCGGTGGCAAGATGCTCGATATCGCCAAGGCAGTAGCGTTTTATGCCGAGTTGCCGTTATGCGTATGTCCCACGGCGGCTTCGATGGACGGTCCGTGCAGCGCGATTTCGGTGCTGTATCACGAGGATGGGTCGTTCGACCGCTACCTGATGCTCGAGAAGAATCCAGACCTGGTCGTGGTCGATACCAACGTGGTCGCGGCGGCTCCACTGCGTATGACGGTCGCTGGTATGGGCGATGCACTGGCAACGTACTTCGAGGCGCGTTCGTGTGTCGCAGCGCACGGCACTAACGAGCACGGTGGTGCGCCGGGGCACTTGGCCCTGGTTGCGGCTCGTGCCTGTTACGACACGCTCATGGAGTGCGGTGTCGCTGCCAAACGCGATCTCAAAAAGGGCCGTATATCGCCGGCGGTTGAGCGTCTGATCGAGTGCAATATTCTGCTTTCGGGCGTTGGCTTTGAGAGTGGCGGTTTGGCGCTGGCGCATGCGATCGCCAACGGCCTGACGATTTTGCCCGAGTGCAAGGCCATGCATGGTGAGGCCGTGGCATTTGGCCTGGTGGTCCAGCTTCGTCTGGAGCGTGCGCCCGAGCTTAATCAGGTACTCGAGTTTTGCCAGCGCGTCGGTCTGCCGACGACGCTCGAGGAGCTGGGCCTTGACGAGATTTCCGATGCCGACCTGATGAGCGTTGCGGATGCGGCCTTTAGAAACGAACGTAATATGGCCAACGAGCAGGTCAAGGTGACCAAACAAAAGCTCGTCGAGCTCATGCGCGAGGCATAGCTTGGCACTTGATTGACCTCGTGCAATCGAGGCGGCGATAGGCCATAGTCTATTTGCCGCAAAGATGCGCCGCATGTAATTTGCCCGAGACGTGGGCCGATAGCGTATCATTATCTCATGCTTGTTTGCACTGCTCAGGGAGGGGCCGCGCATGGCGCAGGAACACGATCTGTTTGATGACATCATCGAAATCAGCAAGGGCTTGGATTTTTTTAAAGACCCGCTTGGCGGTGTGACCGACGCGCTCGATCCGTCGGCTCCGCAGTGGAATCCTGCTGACTACAAGGAGCGTCCGCGCGGTAACACCATACCGTGCTTGGCTTGCAAGAACGAGAAGAGCGGCTGCACCGCGTGCATGGACGTGTGCCCGGTGAACGCCATTGAGATCGAGGAAGATGCTATCGAGATTCTCGACAGTTGCCGTAAGTGCGGTCTGTGCGCCGCTGCTTGCCCGACGGAGGCGATCATCTCCCCGCGCCTTGCACCCAAAAACGTCTACGACGACATTGTCTCGGCGGCTACGAGCCACGAGACCGCCTACGTTACCTGCACACGTGCCCTTAAGCGCATGCCGCGCGAGAACGAGGTTGTTGTCGCCTGTGTGGGCGATATTACGGCCGAGACCTGGTTCTCGGTGCTGGCCGATTATCCCAATGTGAGCGTGTACCTGCCGCTGGGCGTGTGCGATAAGTGCCGCAACACCGGCGGTGAGGACATCCTGGGCGAGGCTATTGCTACCGCCGAGGAGTGGGCGGGCACGGGTATGGGTCTGGAGGTCGATCCCAAGAGCCTCAAGTGCCATAAACGCCGCGAGTACGAGCGCAAGGAGTACATGGAAAAGATCGCCCGCACCACGGGCCTTACCGTGACCAAGCTCAACCCCGCAACGGCGGCGCTGGCCTCGGTGACGCAGAAGCTCAAAGCCCACCGCCATCAGATTACCCAGTTGGAACGTACGCTCAACACCATGTGCGGCACCACGACGACCAAGCGTCGCCGTACGCTCACGCACGGTCGCCAGCTGGTGCTCTCAACACTGCAGAACCATCCCGAGCTTGCCCAGAACATGCAGGTGAGCACGCCTGAGTGCGATTTTGACAAGTGCACGTCGTGTGGCGAGTGTGTCAATGTATGCCCCACGTTCGCCTGCGATTTGGTGGGAAGCGGCCGCTTTGCGTTGGAGTCCACGTATTGTTTGGGCTGCGGTGCCTGCGTCAAGGTGTGCCCCGAGCATGCGCTCAAGTTGGTTGAGCATGACGCGTCCAATCTGGTTGTCGTCGATCCCGAAGCCGAGGAAAAGGCCGCCCAGAAGGCGAAGGCTCACGAAGAAGCCCAGAAGGTCAAGGCCGAGGCAAAGGCCAAGCTTGACAAGATGCTCGACCAGGTGGAAAAGCTCGCGGACTAGTCAGCGAGCTCTATCTCTGCTTCATTCGTGCCGCCGTGGTGTCCGGGTTCGCCCAGATGCTGCGGCGGCGCTATACTTATGCAGTTTGAAATGCTTGTACCAAAAGGAGCTGTCGTGTCCCTTTCCATCGGTATCGTGGGCCTGCCCAACGTGGGCAAGTCGACGCTGTTCACCGCGCTTACCAAAAAGACCGGCCTTGCCGCCAACTACCCGTTTGCCACGATCGACCCCAACGTGGGTATCGTCGACGTGCCCGATAGCCGCCTGCAAAAGCTCGCCGACATCGTCAACCCGGGTCGCATTGTGCCGGCTACGGTCGAGTTCGTCGACATCGCAGGTCTGGTGAAGGGCGCTAACGAGGGCGAGGGTCTGGGCAACCAGTTCCTGGCAAACATCCGCGAGACCGATGCCATCTGCGAGGTCGTGCGCTACTTTAAGGACCCCAACGTCATGCGTGAGGTGGGCCGCACGGGCGAGTTCGTCGATCCCGCCGGCGATGCCGACACCATCATGACCGAGCTTATCCTGGCCGACATGGGCACGCTCGAGAAGCAGCTGCCCAAGCTCGAGAAGGAGGCCAAGCGCGACAAGGAGCTCATGCCCAAGTTTGAGGTCGCCAAGCGCCTGCTTGACTGGCTCAACGAGGGCAAGCGCGCCGCATCCATGGAGATGACCGACGAGGAGCGTGCCGCCGCCAAGGGTCTGTTCCTGCTCACCATGAAGCCCATCCTGTATGTGGCCAACGTGGACGAGGATATGCTCAACGACGATCTGGCGCCCATCGACGGCGTCAAGCCGCTGCCTATCTGCGCCAAGATCGAGGCCGAGCTTTCCGAGCTCGATCCCGAGGACGCTGCCGACTACCTGGAGAGCCTGGGCCTGGAGCAGCCCGGCCTGGACGTGCTCGCGCAGGCTGCCTACAAGCTGCTTGGCCTGCAGTCGTTCTTTACGGCCGGCGAGATGGAGGTCAAGGCCTGGACGGTTCGTCAGGGCGCAACCGCCCCGCAGGCTGCCGGCGTCATCCACACCGACTTTGAGCGCGGCTTTATTAAGGCCGAGGTCATTGGTTACGACGACTACATCGAGCTCGGCGGCGAGCAGGGCGCCAAGGCTGCCGGCAAGCTGCGTATTGAGGGCAAGGACTATGTCATGGCCGATGGCGACGTCGTGCACTTCCGCTTTAACGTGTAAGGACGACGCGCATGTTTAAATATGGCAAAAAAGCCGGCTACATGGGCATCGCGTTGCTGGTGCTTGCGGTTCTTCCGCTGGTGGTCGCAGCGTTTGTGATTCCCAACATTGGCCCCGAGGTGGCAACGAAGTTTAACGCCGCTGGCGAGGTGACGCGCTGGGGCAAGAGCTACGAGTTGCTGGCGCTGCCGGTGCTCAACCTGCTGCTGAGCGTGGCGACGTACTTTACGGCGGGACGTCAGGCTAAAAACAATGATGACTCCGCCGCCATGGCGCGCATCGTGTGCGAGCGCTACCTGCGCAACGGCTGCATCACGGGCGTGTTCCTCAACGTGATCAACGTTTACTTTATGTACTCGGCGATTACCGGAACGGGCTTTGGCTTTGGTTTCTAGCTTGTCCTTTTAGGCAACGAGCCTGCAAGCATATTCGATGGCTGCTGCGAGGCCGCCGCTCGATCGTGGTTTAAAGACCATGTCGGCGGCGGCCTCGTTTTCGTATCCGGCGCCGCGAAGGGCGAGTGCGGTACCGGCTTCCAGGAGAAGGGGCAGACCGCGTTGGCTGGTTGCGATTACGGCAGTCTGATTGAGCGGGCAGCTGTGCGCTTGGCATTGGATGGCAAGTTCACCTTGCGCCGGGCAAGGGACCAGAACGGCGGCGACGCGACTTGATAGCAATGCAAATGCTGTGCGCTCATCGGGCGAAAGGCATTCAGCTTCAACGACGACGAGCTTGGGCGGTGCGCTGTTTGTGCGAAGCGTAGTTCGGTGCATGCGGACCGAAGAACCCGACATAGAAAACTCCTGTGTATTCGGCAAAACGTAAACTATAGTTTACGTTTTTGTTCAGCTCCATTTCAAACTCGGCTGCATGGACGAACGTGCGAAACAGATTCTTGGCAAGCGAGTCGAGCAGACGCGCAAGGACCTTGGTATCTCCAAGGTCGATTTTTGTGTGGCAGCAGGAATCAGCCGTCCCTATCTCGACAGAATCGAAGATGGGACGGCAAATTTCACGCTCAAGGTTCTATTTAAGATCGCGCCCGCACTCGGCATGACGGTGTCAGAGCTTCTCGAGGGGATCGAATAGGGGATACCCGTCGATAACTGAATTACGCCATCGGTACTCGTTCGTGGTTGACTTGGCCGTAGTACAGGCGCTGAATCTCGGCCGCATCACGTGACTGGCCGAGTGCCCACATGGTCTTGGCCACGAGCGTCTCGGTGGTCATATCGTCGCCGCGCAAAATACCCGGATGATCGGCGTAGGCACGGCCGACCTCATAAACACCCAGGTCAAGGCCTTCTTCGGGAACCTGCGTGGTCATTACGACAGTGCGACCCGAGTCGACCCAGCGGAAAATCGCCTCTTGGAACGACTCGCCCGACTCGCCAAACTCGGGGATACCGCCAATGCCAAAGGTCTCAAGGATTACAGCATCGTAGCTGTCGGCAAGGGCGTCCAGGATACCCGGGTTCACGCCAGGCGTTAGCTTAAGGACAAACACGCGCGGGTCGATGCTGTCGTAGAAACGCACCGGGTTTTCGCCCTGATGCGTGCCGTGAAGCCCGTTGCGCACAATGCGGTCGTTGCGGATGTAGGCAATGGGCGGATAGTTGACGCTAATGAACGCGTTAAAGCTCATGGTGCGCTGCTTGCGGGCGCGCGTGCCGGCGATGGCCACACCGCCAAACACGATTGAGACGTCGTGCGAATGCTCGTCGAGCGCATAGAGCAGGCTCTGGTACAGGTTGAGCTTGGCGTCGGTAAAGGGATTGCCCATGGGCTTTTGCGAGCCGGTGAGTACGATGGGCTTGGGGCTGTCCTGAATCAGGTAGGAAAGCGCCGCCGCGGTGTAGCTCATGGTGTCGGTGCCGTGCAGAATCACGAAGCCATCGTGGTCGGCATAACCCTCGACGATGACGTCGCGGATACGCATCCAGTCACTGGGGCGCATATTGGTGCTGTCGATGTTCATGGGCTGCACCACGTCGAGCTCGCAGAGGCCCGAGATCTCGGGGACGCTCTGGGCGAGTTCCTCACCGGTCAGGGCGGGGGAGAGGCCGTTGCCGTCCTCGGTCGATGCGATGGTGCCGCCCGTGGCGATGAGAAGGATGCGCTTCATGCTGGTATTCCTATCGTATTTGCCGCCGCAGAGGCGGAGTCGTTCGGCAGTATTGTGGCACAGGGCGTCCAATGTTCAAACGTAATACATCATCTGTAACGTTTAGTAACACTTCAATTGCCGTCAAATAAGGGCCCAGGTCGTGCGTTTGCCGTGCGCTGATGGCTGCGAGGGACGAGAAACCCCATATAACGTGTACACTATGAAAGTTATTTTCGTTCATTCACGCGGGTGGGCACCGGCTCCCCGCCAACAGGAGGGGAAACCATGGATCAAAAGGCTTCCGCAAAGGTCCTCGTACTCGACTTTGGTGCGCAGTACGGTCAGCTCATTGCCCGTCGCGTCCGCGACCTCAACGTGTATTCCGAGATTGTCCCCTGCGACATCTCGGCCGACGAGATTCGCGAGATGAACGCCTCTGCGCTCATCCTTTCCGGCGGCCCGGCTTCTGTGTATGCCGAGGACGCTCCGTCCATCGACCCCGCCATCTTTGACCTGGGCCTTCCCGTCCTGGGCTTTTGCTACGGCCATCAGATCACGGCCGTGACGCTCGGCGGCAAGGTTGGCCACTCCGAGGTGGGCGAGTACGGCCGCGCCACCATCACGCGCACGGCTGGCGCCAAGCTCTTTAACTCCACGCCTATGGAGCAGACCGTGTGGATGAGCCATCGCGACGCCGTGTCCGAGGTGCCCGAGGGCTTTACCGTTACCGCCAGCACCGACGTGTGCCCGGTTGCCGCCATGGAGTGCGTCGAGCGCAAGATTTTTACCACGCAGTTCCACCCCGAGGTCAAGCACTCCGAGTACGGTCAGCAGCTGCTGAGCAACTTCCTGTTTGAGATCTGCGGCCTGGAGCCCAACTGGAGCATGGACAACCTGGTCGAGACCATGACGGCCGAGTTCCGCGAGAAGGTCGGCGACGACCGCGTGATTCTGGCCCTGTCCGGTGGCGTCGACTCCTCCGTCGTGGCTGCGCTGGGCGCTCGCGCCGTGGGCAAGCAGATGACCTGTGTGTTCATCAACCACGGCCTGCTGCGCAAGGGCGAGCCCGAGCAGGTGGAGGAGGGCTTCACCAAGCAGTTCGATGTCGACTTTATCCACGTCCACGCCGAGGACCGTTATGCCGAGCTTCTGGCCGGCGTGACCGAGCCCGAGGAGAAGCGCCGCATCATCGGTACGCAGTTCTGGAAAGAGTTCTTCGCCGTGGCGCAGCAGCTCGAGACCGATGGCAAGCCGGTCAAGTACCTGGCTCAGGGCACCATCTACCCCGACATCATCGAGTCCGGCGCTCGCAAGACGGGCGGCAAGACGGCCACCATCAAGAGCCATCACAACCTGATC
>DAWCEJ010000295.1:0-7114 GCA_052274955.1 Collinsella sp. | reverse complement strand
ATCGCGAGTTCCGCACGCAAAGAAGGCCACTTAATGTGGCCTTCGTCTTGCGCAGGACTGTAGAGCAGGAAACCTTATATCCGGCCCCTCCGTCCGGGGACCGCGCCGTACCAGCTACAGCGTCATGTTTGGATCGGCGTCGACGTCGAACGGCGAGATTTCACCTCGGTCGAATTTACGGCGGGCGACCTCCGCGATCATGGCGGCGTTGTCGGTGCATGCCGAGAGAGGCGGCACCGTCACGCGGATGCCCTGGCGCCCAAGCTTCTTGATCATCATCTCGCGCAGATGCGGATTAGCCGAGACGCCGCCGCCGATGCAGTATTCCTTGCATCCGGTGGCATGCAGCGCGTTCTTGGCCTTCTTGTACTGAACGTCAAAGACGGCTGCCTCAAACGAAGCCGCCAGATCGGGCAGGTGAATCGTGCGCCCAGCCTTGGTCTCCTGCTCGATGTAGAGCGTCACCGCCGTCTTGAGGCCCGAAAGCGAGAAACGATAGTCTCCCCTGCTGTTAAGCGCGCGAGGAAAATCGATCGCGCGGGGGTTGCCCGTCTCGGCCAGCTTGGAGATGATGGGGCCACCGGGATAGCCCAGACCCAACGCCTTGGCTACCTTGTCGAAGGCCTCGCCCACAGCATCGTCGAGTGTCTCACCAAGTACCTCGTAGTCGCCCCATGCCTTCACGTGCACGAGCATGGTATGACCGCCCGAGACGAGCGTGAAGATAAACGGCGGCCTGAGATCGGGCTGCGCCAGCAGGTTGGCGAACAGATGGCCCTCCAGATGGTTGACGCACACGAGCGGCTTGCCGGCGGCATAGGCAAAGCCCTTGGCGAAGGCGACGCCCACTACCAGAGCACCCACCAGGCCCGGACCCTGTGTCACGCCAACAGCGGCGAGTTCGCTCGGCGCGATGGCTCCACCCTCAAGACCAAGCGATGCTGCGGCATCCTCGAGCGCCGCATCCACGACACTCACAATCACCTCAACGTGTTTGCGCGAGGCGATCTCGGGCACCACGCCGCCAAAGCGGGCATGAAAATCAATCTGTGTCGACACCTGGTTGGCCAGCATATTGCCATCCGCATCGATAATCGCCACGGCCGTCTCGTCGCAGGAACTCTCGATAGCGAGCACTAGGCGGCGGCGCTCAATTTCGGCACGCTCCCCCTCGGAGCGCCCAGGCGCAGGCAGCGGCCATACGCGCTGCTCTGCCGCCGTCGGCTCGGGCGAAGCATTGTCGACCGGAAGCACCAGGGGCAGCGGAGCCGTCATGACGATGGCGTCCTTGCCGGCACCATAGTAGCCGCGGCGACGGCCAGCCTCGGTAAAGCCCAGAGCGTTATAAAGCGCGATCGCTCCCTCGTTACCGTCCTCGACCTCGAGCGAAGCCGTGGTGCAGCCGAGCATCTGGGCATCATAGCTCACGTGCGACAGCAGCTTGCGGGCAATGCCCTCACGGCGATGTGCCGGGTCGACGGCGACATCCAGAATCTGCACATCACCGTCCACGACCATACCGCCGGCAAGGCCCAGCAGCTTGCCGTCGTCGTGTGCCACCCACCAACTACGCGGCGCAGCGACGTCCTCGCCCAGTTCGGACAGGAACATGCCCGGCGTCCACGCCTCGTGTCCGGCACCTTCAAAGCAGGCAGCCTCTAGCGCGCTCGCGCCCTCGGCATCCGCCGCGCCCATGGGACGGAACTGCAGATGACGACCGGCGAGCTCATCGGCAACGCCCGTAATTTCGCTCTGTGCACTCTCAGCAAGACCAAGACGCTTGCGCTCGTTTTCCTCGGCATCCGAAAGGCGCGTGTAAATCGGCAGGACGCGAGCCGGATCGCCGTCACCTGCAGCGTGCGCGAGCAGCAAGCCCTCGCCCGAAGGCCACCACAGGTCGCGCTCCACGCAGCGGGCGGTCTCGTCCTCACCCAGCAGCTTGCCATAGCGCACGAGACCGTCACCGGTCAGCTGAACCTGGTCCCAGTCCGCTGCTCGGCGCCACTCATCGAGCGCCACGGCGGCCTTGACCACGTGTTCGCGCTCAAATTGACGCTCGGGGCCCTCATCGACCAGCATATACAGCGCCGGATATACCTCACCGCGCATAGCATCGGCCAAGATACCAAGCTTGCCGCGCACGCCAGCCTTCCACGCCGTCCAAGCGCAAGCGTCGAGCGTCGACACGCCCAGCAGCGGAGCATTGGCACCGCGCGCGAGGCCCTTGGCAGTGGAGATGCCGATGCGCACACCCGTAAACGACCCCGGGCCGCGGCCGACCACGTAGCAACCAACATCGCTGCGATCCAGACCGGCTTGAGCCAGCATGCCATCAACGGTATTCACGAGCTCAACGTTGGCGTGACGGCGACACATGTGGTCGCCACTCACGAGCTTCGTCTCGCCCGTCTGCCCATCAATCCAGCTTGCCGCGCAGGCAAGCATGTCGGTCGAGGTATCGAGCGCCACCACCAGCGCGTTGTCGTTATGCAAGCTCATCTTGTACAGCCTTATCAATCAAATGGGAAAGCTCCATTGCGCGGTCACCGTGCGCCTCAAGCGTTATCGTTCGCACATCGCTGTCGCCCTCATCACGCTTGAGCGTCACCGAAAGATACTCATCCGTCAGCTCGTCCTGGAATTGTTCGCCCCATTCCAGCAGGCAAGCACCCTCATAGCCCAGCACATCGAAAATGCCCGTATCCTCGAGCTCGTAGGCATGCTCCAGGCGGTATAGATCAAAGTGAAACAGCGGAATACGACCTTGATCGTGAACGGCCATGAGGGCGAACGTAGGGCTCGTGACCATATGCCCATCGCCCAGCCCGCGCGAGACGCCCTTGGTAAAGTGAGTTTTGCCCACTCCCAGGCCACCGGTCAGGATGAGCACATCTCCGTCCTCAAGGCACGGTGCAATTAGCTCGCCAAAGTACTCCGTATCGGCAGCGCAAGTCGTTTTGTAAGTACCTACCCCCAGGCGCTCCAGGGACATATATGCTCCTTATTATTCCGAGGCGTCCTCTGGTGCGGGATGTCGCCCCAGATAGTCGCCCAGCATCTTAAAGTCTTCCTCCAGCAGCTCCTGCCACGCTGGATTGCGTAGCGCTGCTGCCGGATGGAAAGTGGGCATCACCACAAAGTGCCCCATCTGATGGAACCTGCCGCGCAGCTTGGTAATGCCGATCTCGGTCTTGAGCACAAAGTGCGTTGCGGGGTTGCCGAGCGTCACGATGATATCGGGCCAGATGCTTCGAATCTGCTCGCGCAAAAACGGTGAGCAAGCCAGCACTTCCTCGGGACGCGGATTGCGGTTTCCCGGCGGGCGGCACTTAAGCACGTTGGCAATGTAGACGTCTTCGCGTTTGAGCCCCGCCAGCGACAAAATGCCGTTGAGGTCCTCGCCTGCCGCCCCCACAAAGGGCTCGCCCTGCAAATCCTCATTGCGGCCCGGCGCCTCGCCAATAAACATCACGCGAGCGCGGGGGTTTCCCACGCCAAACACGATATTGTGACGCGACTGGTAGAGCTGGCAAAGGTGACAATCGCCCAGAACGGCCTCGATCTCCTCGAGTGCGACCTCACGCGGCGCCTGATGGGTATGGCCGGGAATGTGCATGACGCCCATAGCGACTCCTACACGTAGACCTTGTCGAGACGCATACCAAAGCCGCAAGCGACCTCGTAGTTAATCGTGCCGCGTAGGCGCGCCATCTCGTCCATGGTAATCTCGGCATCTCCATCGCAGCCGACAATGATCATCTCGTCACCATACTCGGCCTCGGGAATCTCATGCGCCGGGTTGGACTGAATGGCGACCATAAACTGATCCATGCAGATATTGCCAACCTGATGCACGCGCTCGCCGCGATACAGCACATCCATACGATTGGAAAGCGTACGCGATAGGCCGTCGGCATAACCGATCGGCAGCGTGCAGATCTGAACGCGCGTACGCGGTACGCGGTAGGTAAAACCGTAGCCCACGCCCTCGCCCATCGCAGGGTGTGCCACGCGCGTCACGCGCGCATGGACGCTCATAACGGGATCAAGCTGCATCACGCGACCACTCAGCTCACATGGCTGCAGACCATACAAACCGATGCCGGCACGAATCATGTCAAAGTGCATTGAAGAATCGAGCATCGAGGACGGCGTGTTGGCGCAGTGCACGATACCGCACTCAAAGCCCGCATCCTTAATGGCCTGAACGGCCTCGGTAAAGCGCTGACACTGCAGTTTGTAGTCCCAGCCCGAAGGTTCATCGGCCGTGGCGAAGTGCGTAAATACGCCGTCGCACTGAATACCGCGATGGAAATTAATACCGCGGACAAAGTCGAGCACCTGCGTGTAATGTACGCCAATGCGGTTCATGCCCGTCTCGATGGCAAGATGGTACTTGCCCACCTTGCCCGCCGCGACGGCGCATTCGCCATACGCAAGAGCAAAGTCAGACGTATAGACCGAGGGCATGATATCAAACTCGAGCAACGTCGGAATAGCCTCGATAGGCGGCTCGCTTAGGATGAGGACGGGTTTCGTAATCCCGCCCTGTCGGAGCTCAACGCCCTCGTTAACCGTCGCCACGGCAAACATGTCGGCACCGGCCGAATACATGATCTTGGCGCACTCAACAGCTCCATGACCATAAGCATCGGCCTTGACCACGCAGCACAGGCGCTGACGCGGATTCAGCAAGTTCTTATAGGCCCTCGTGTTGCGACGGAGCGCCCCGCGGTCGATCTCGACCCAGGACCAGCGCGTCAAATCGGCTTTATTCATGATTAGTCATCCGACCCTTCGTCCATGATTCCCAGATCTTCGAGCGCATCCTTTGCCGCCAGTTCCATGGCAGGACCGATCAAGTCGATAAGATCGGTCGCGATGACGCTCTTCTCACCATACTCCGTCGCCGCGGCAAAACCGGCGTAGCTGTGAAGTGCGACGGCGTACGAATACAGCAACTCCCAACGATCCATCTCGTCGCGCATGGTGGCAAGCGTGCCGGCCAAAATACCCGCGAGAACATCACCCGAACCGGCAGTTGCCAGAGAAGCCGGACCCGAGAGCGGCAGCAGCACACGCTCAACGCCACAGATAGCCGTCGTCGGCCCCTTGGCAATGACCACCAGATTGTCGGAGCCTGCAGCCCAGACAACCTTCTGCGCGGCCGCAATCGCGGTACCAAGGTCGTTCACCTCGTCACCGGCAACCAGACGCGAAAGCTCACGATAGTGCGGTGTCATAACCAACGGCTGATCGCGACGATACATCTCGGGGTTACTATCAATACCGTCAATGGCAATCTTAGCAAGGCAGTTGAGCGCATCGGCGTCCAAAATAAGCGGCACATCAAGCTCGAGCAAGCCCGAAACCACCTGCATAGCGCCGGCAGACGTCGTCATACCGGGACCGCACAGTACGCAGCTGTACTTCTTTGCAATCTCGCACACCGTCATGCGCGCAGCGGCGCCAAAGGAGCCGCGGGAATCAGACGGAATAGCAAAGACGGGAATCGAAGGAAGTGCCATGCGAATGAGATTGGCACAGGCGTCAGGAGCCGCGACTGCCACGTAACCAGCACCCGCGCGAGCTGCAGACTTGGCCGCCATAATGGCAGCACCAGGATATTGCGCAGATCCGGCGACAATAAGCACAGAGCCACGGGAATACTTATCGATATTCGATGGTAGCGGAGCAAAGTAATCAACTAAGTCACCGGGCTCGACAATCTCGGCGGCGTGGTCGACATCATCGATGACCTCGTCAAGACGGTCGTAAAGATTGCCGCAGGTCAAATCGCCAGCATACTCAGGACCATCAGCGCTATACAGACCAATCTTGGGCGCAATCATCGTCACCGTGCGCTCGGCACGAATGCAGTCGTCATCAACAACGCCCGTCTCGGCATTCAGGCCCGAGGGGACATCAATGGATACGACACAATCGGCGCATTCATTGACCGTAGGAATCCAAATGGAGAACGGCGCACGCAGATTCCCGTGGAAACCGGTACCAAAAATGGCATCGACAACAACATCGGCCTTATCGATCAAAACCTCGAGTTCGTCACGCGAGGGACCGACGCAAACGTGCACATCGCGGCCGGCAGTTCGACGAGCAACATGACGTGCCAGAGCAGCAGGAATCTCATCCGGCTCAACCGGAGAAACGATATCCACGTCCACACCCTTGTGGCTCAGGATATCGGCGGCAACCCAACCGTCACCGCCATTATTACCAAAACCGACCAGAACGAGAACCCGATCGGGATTGAGCTTCAAGACCTCGTTGGCGGCAAACTCACCCGCTAGCTCCATAAGCTCGGCCTTCGAAGTCCCTTCGCGTTCGATGATATCCTCGAGACGAACGACTTCTTCGGTACTCAAAACCGGTTTCATCTATGCTCCTAGCGTATCTTGCGAAGCATCGCCCAGATGCTCCGTCAATGCTGAATTCTGCAGCTGCTCGAGCTCATCTAATACAGAGCGAGCCTCTTTAAATGTCTGCGCAACGCGTTTCTTGGTACTCACCTTTTCCTCTTTTGGCTTAGGCCGAGCATCTTCGGTAATCGCGATGGCATTCGCAACGGCCAAGTCTCCCGTAAGGGTAATGGAAAGAGCGACCTCAACAACACCCAGTTCTTGAGCGATCTCGAGAGCACGGCCCGAAAGCAGCGCCTTCGGTTTGCCGAGTTTATCACGCGTTACCGAAACATCCTTGCGACCCACGCCTTGACTAAAACCCGTGCCGAGAGCTTTAAGCACCGCCTCGCGCGAAGCAAAGCGGCTGGCATAGTGAGCAGCGGGACGCGATGATGCATCGCAATACGCACGCTCTTCTTCGGTAAACACACGCCGAGCAAACGACGGCGTCTTTTCAAGAATAGATTTCATGCGGGAAATCTCGACGATATCAACGCCGATACCAGCTTCAGCCATGTTCACCTCCATATTGCACAGACTAAGCTATTGTAGCCCGTTCACAGAAGATGCAACAAACGAGGGTTATAAAACACAGCTACTATGTGAGACAAAAGCCCGTAAACGCAAAAAGGGGGAGGCCGCGAGGCCTCCCCCTTCTTAAGTTCGACAACGGCTCGGTGCCGTCCACCGGT
>DAWCEJ010000294.1:0-4675 GCA_052274955.1 Collinsella sp. | reverse complement strand
GGCTTGCGGCGTATCAAGGGAGCCGGTCTGCTCAAAAGCGGGCTGGCTATCGCTCGCGGCTGTTTGCTCAACGGGTGCACCGCACGAGGTGCAGAACTTGGCATCATCTGCAAGAAGCTTGCCGCACGAGGCGCAATACCGAGACATTGCCACTCCTTTCGCCACATTTCAATGCAATACGACGATTATACCCAGCATCCAAAATTCCCCATCATACGTTGCGGTGAAATAGGGGCTGTTTGGCGGTCTCAGAGCTTCAATCAGTCCCTATTTCACCGCAACTTTGGAAAGGCGCCTTTAGCCATTGGGGACGTGCCGAGCACTGGGGTATCATGGCTTGGTTGCTGTAACTCGCATTTACGCGCCTTGTAGGAAGGGGCTGCGCCCATGGCTTTTGAGCCTGCTCAACATAGCTTTATCACGCTCGAGGGCGTCGACGGTGCCGGCAAGTCCACGCAGGCGCACCTGCTCGCCCGTGCGCTCGAGCTCGCTGGCCACCAGGTTGTGAGCCTGCGCGAACCGGGCGGCACTGCCATCAGCGAAAAGATCCGTGCTCTGTTGCTCGACTCCGCCAATACGGCGATGGGCGACACCTGCGAGTTGCTGCTCTACGAGGCAGCGCGCGCCCAGTTGGTGCACGAGGTCATCGCACCCGCCCTTGCTGTCGGCAAGGTGGTACTGTGTGACCGCTTCTACGATTCCACAACCTGCTACCAGGCGTTTGCCGACGGCCTCGATCGCCAGATGGTGCGCGATGCCAACAACCTGGCCGTCGCCGGTACGCACCCGGCGCTCACACTCGTCTACCACATCACGCCCGAGCAGGCGGCGTTGCGCATGGCCGCCCGTGGCGCGGCAGATCGCATGGAGGCAAAAGGCATGGCATTCCAGGAGCGTGTCTACCAGGGCTTTTGCGCAATTGCTGCCGAGGAACCCGCCCGCGTAAAGCTCATCGACGCCACCGCGACCATCGAGGAAGTCTTCGAGAAGACGGTCGAACAGGTTCGCGCGTACGGTCTCGACATTCCGCAAGATGCCGTCGCCGCCGCGCTTGCCAAGGAGGCCGAGTAACATGGCCCCCGCTCAGACAAGCCTGCTGGCCAAGCTCGACACCCAACAGCGCGTGCGCGATTTTTTGACCAACGCCGTTGCTAGCGGCCGCGCATCGCACGCCTACCTGTTTTTGGGCGCTCCCGGCGCCGGCAAGCTCGACGCCGCGTGGGCGCTCGCCCAAGCCTTCCTGTGCGAGCAGGACGGCTGCGGCGCATGCGACAGCTGCGTGCGCGTCGCCCGCCATACGCACCCCGACGTGCACTATTACACGCCCGAGAGCGCCACGGGTTACCTCATTGCCCAGACCCGCGAGCTGCTCGATGACGTGCCGCTGGCGCCCATCCGCGCCAAGGCAAAGGTCTACATCATCGACCGTGCCGAGCAGCTGCGCGCCAATACCGCCAACGCGCTGCTCAAAACGCTCGAGGAGCCGCCCGAGGGCGTCATGTTCATCCTGTTGGGTACCTCGGCCGACGTGATGCTGCCCACTATCGTGAGTCGTTGCCAGTGCGTGCCGTTTCGGCTGGTATCGCCCGCCGTCGCCGCGCAGGCCGTGAGCCGCGCCACCGGTCAGGACCCTGCGCGTTGCCGCATGGCGGTCGCCGTGGCGGGAAGCCCCACACGCGGCATCGAGTTTCTTAAGAGCGCCGAGCGCCAAGACGCCCGCCGTCAGATGGTCCGTGCCATCGACTCACTCATTGCCGCCGACGAGGCCGACGTGCTCAGTCGCGCCAAGTCGCTCATCGTCGCCGTTAAGGCGCCGCTCGCCGAGGTCAAGTCCACGCAGGAAAAGGTACTCGAGCAAAACGCCGACTACCTGTCGCGTGGAGCATTGAAGCAGCTTGAGGACCGCAACAAGCGCGAACTCAACGCGCGCGAGCGTTCGGGTATCATGGAAGCGCTGGCGAGCGCGCGGACGCTCATGCGCGACGTGCTGCTGACACTTCAGGACGAGGCAGCCGACGTGGTGAACGAGGATGTGCGCGACACGATCGGTCGGCTTGCCGCCGCGACCAATGTTGCGGGTGCCACCCAGGCGCTCGAGGCGGTCGCGACCGCCGAGCGCAACATCGCCAGAAACGTTACTCCCCAGCTGGCCATCGAGGTCATGCTGTTCGATATCAGGAAGGCACTGAAATGCCGTTAGTCGTACCCGTTAAGTTTACCTACGCCTCGCGCGACCTGTGGTTTGACCCGCAGGACCTGGATATCCTCGAGGCCGATTATGCCATTTGCTCCACCGAGCGCGGAACCGAGATCGGCTTGGTTACGGCCGATCCCTTCGAGGTGCCGCAAGACGAGATCGGTCAGCCGCTCAAGCCCGTGCTGCGCGTGGCGAGCGACATTGACCTGCAGCTTGCCGACGATCTTGCCATCCAGGGCGACGAGGCCATGGTCGATTTCCGCCGTCTGGTCAAAGAACTCGACCTCGAGATGAAGCCGGTCGGCGTCGAGTACCTGTTTGGCGGCGAGAAGGCCGTGTTCTACTTTGCGGCCGAGGAGCGCGTCGATTTTCGCCAGCTCGTCAAGGATCTGTCCTCGACGCTGCACATTCGCGTCGACATGCGCCAGATCGGCGTGCGCGACGAGACTCGCCTGGTGGGCGGCTATGCCCAGTGCGGCCAGGAGCTCTGTTGCACGCGCTTTGGCGGACAGTTTGAGCCCGTCTCGATCCGCATGGCAAAAGAGCAGGACCTGCCGCTCAATTCCTCCAAGATCAGCGGCGTTTGCGGCCGCCTGATGTGCTGCCTGCGCTATGAGTTCGAAGCGTACAAGGACTTTAAGAGCCGTGCGCCCAAAAAGAAGACGCTCATCGATACGCCGCTCGGCAAGGCGCGTATTCAGGAATATGACACGCCGCGCGAGCAGCTGGTGCTGCGCCTGGAGAACGGCAAGGTCTTTAAGGTCAACCTGGCCGATATGACCTGCTCGGAGGGCTGCAAGAAGAAGGCTGCCGAGCAAGGCTGCAATTGCCGCCCCGACTGCGTGACGCGCGATGTGCTCGAGCGCATCGAGTCGCCCGAGATGCGCCTGGCGCTCATGGAACTCGATCGCGAGAACGGCGTCGACGTGGGCGATGGCCTGTCGAACGCTGATCGCCTGGCGGGCATATCAATGCCCAAGCGCCGTCGCCGTGATGCTGATTCCGATGCCCGTGCCGGTCAGGGCCAGGGCGAGGGTCGTGGTCGTGGAAAGGGCCGTGGCAAGTCCGAGACGCCCGAGGTCGAAGAGGCAGGCGGCCGTCGCCGCCGCAAGCGTGCGGGCTCTGCCGATGCCGGCGAGGCCGCAGCCGCCGGCAAGAACGGCGCTCGCGAGCGCGAGGCTCAGCAGCCCCAGCAGCAGAATCGCGGCGGTGGTATGAACCCCACGCGTCGTCGCCGCCGTCACCTGTCGAGCGAGGAGCGCGAGGATGCCTTCCGCGCCGCAGCTGCTCGCGAGGCTGGTGCCGCTTCCAAGGGTCCCTCGGCCTCCGATGCGCCTGCCGACAAGGGCGGCAAGTCGCGTGGCGAGGATGAGCGCGCGCCGCGTCCGCGCCGTCGCCATTCCTCGGGCACGCAACAGAAGCCCTCAGTGCCCTCCGTTGCCGATCAGGTCTCGGATGGCGAGGTCAAGGTCACGCGCCGTCGTCCCGGAGATGGCGGGGGAGCGGCTGCCAAGGCTTCACGTGGCGCCGCTCGCGACGAGCGCGAGTCGCGCGAAGATCGCGGTGGCGAGGGCTCGGCCGACCAGGGCCAAAAGCGCCGTCGCCGTCGCCGTTCCCGCAAGCCGCGCCAGGATGGTGGCGAGGGCTCGACCCCGTCTTCGTCTGCACCACAACCGCCCGCCGGCGAATAACGCCCGCGAGCGGATTTAGCTCGCCTTGCCCCGAGCGCATCGGGGTATCATAGCGCTGAATCAACAACCCTCCCTGCGACCGAACGTAGGGAGGGTTGTGTCTTGAAGAGCCATCTGAACATATTGAGCCGTCTGCAGGGTGCCGGCGCCCTGCCGTTTGCGGACGAATTGCTACCGTTTGCCGAGCGGGCGGCGCACGAGGCGCTTGAGGCGTTGTCGCCAACACGATGTGCCGGCTGCGAGCGCGCCGGTACGCTTATTTGCCAAGACTGCCTGGCTGCGCTCACGCTCATCGACCCACGTCATAGCTGCACCCGATGCGGCGCCCCGTTTGGGGATTTGCTGTGCACTGAGTGTTCGGTCGAGGGCACGTCCTCGGCAATGGCGGAGGCGCTCGACCGCTGCCTGGCGTGCTCCGTCTATGCGCATCCGCTGCCGCGCATCATTAAAGCGTACAAGGACGCGGGCGAGCGACGCCTGGCGCCGTATCTGGCGGAGCTGCTCTACGACACCGCTCTGCACGCCCAGGTCGTAGCGCCCGATCGCTTAGGAGGTGTGCTGTCCGGTGCGGATGCGGTGGTGTTTGTGCCTGCGACGGCGGCAGCGTTTCGGCGGCGTGGCTTTGATCATATGGAGGCCATTGCGCGCCCATTTTGCGAGCTGTCGGGTGTTCCCCTGCTCGATGCCCTCGTCAAGTACGGGCATGGCGACCAGCGCGAACTTGGTCGTGAGGAGCGTCGCGAGCGTGCCCAAGGCATGTACGAGACGGTTGAGGACGTGCACGGCC
>DAWCEJ010000293.1:0-6562 GCA_052274955.1 Collinsella sp. | reverse complement strand
ATCCAAGCCTGCGTGGGGTCGATGAACGTGACGCCCTCGGCCATCCAGTGCTCGTTGATGCGGTCGCGCGCGATGGCGGTAAGCTGCGCGAGCTGGATACGGCTGTTGACGCCCAGACCGTCGCGGTAGTCGTCGCAGTGGAAGATGGAGACTGCCTGGCCGTGACCTTTGATGATCTCGAGCATGTCGGGCAGGTAGTACTCGGATTGCGCGTTGTCGTTGCCGATCTCGTTAATGTGGGCGGCGAGCTGCGCGCCGTCAAAGGCGTAGCAGCCGGCGTTGCACTCCAGCAGCGTGGCGGCCTGCTCGGGCGTGCAGTCCTTCTGCTCGATGATGCGCTCGATCTGACCATCAGCGCCCAGCTTGATGCGGCCGTAGCCAAAAGGATCGGGCGGGGTCATGGTCATGACGGTGCAGGCGAGCTCGCCGGTGGCGACGGTTTGCGCGAACTTGGCGACGGTGTCGGAGGTGATGAGCGGCAGGTCGCCGTTGAGCACCACGACGGGGCCTTGCGTGATGCCACAGGCCTCGAGCGCGACCTTCACGGCGTGACCGGTGCCCAGACGCTCGGTCTGCTCGACGCACTCGACCTTGGTGGCGCTGTTGGCGTAGGCGCCGTCGATGAGGGCGCGCATCTCGTCGGCGTGGCTGCCGATGACAACCACGACGCGGCTGCAGCCGGCCTTGATGGTAGCGTCGACGATCCACTGGACCATGGGCTTACCCAGGATCTTGTGCGAAACCTTGCAGTGGTTCGACTTCATGCGGGTGCCCTCGCCGGCAGCGAGGATAATTGCGGTTGCGTCCATGTGATCTCCTGTTACGTTATAGAGACGTGTGTTTGGAAACGATACACGGCGCAATATGATACCGCAGGCATATGACGAGCGCGTAACGATTGGTTTGTGGCGGTTGAGGCTTGCGCCGCCGGCGTGGCGTTTGCACTGCGTGCGTGCGGCGTTGGCGGTGCTGCGGAGCTGTTGTTTGAGCGAGGGAACGGGGGTGCCCGTGGATAACATACGAGAGGAGTTTGGCGGCGAGCCCGTCGCGGCATTCTCGATGTCGCATCCGGCTGTGCCGGCACTCTATATAGTGCTGACGCTGGGGCTCACTATGTTCTCGATGCAGCCGGTACTGATTGCGCTGTCACTTGCGGGCGGGCTGGCGTATGGATTTGCGACGCGTGGGGCTGCCCGCACGCTGGGCGCGCTCCGCTGGCAGCTGCCGGTGATTTTGATCGTCGCGGTGCTCAATCCGCTGTTTAGCGCCTCGGGCTCGACGGAGCTGTTCCGTATTGGCATGCGCGCGGTGTATCTGGAGAGCATGGTATACGGCCTGTGCATGGGCGGGCTGTTTGTGGCGAGCGTGCTGTGGTTTGAGGCCGCGGCGTCGATGCTCGAATACGACAAGGTGCTCGCGCTGCTGGGCAATGCCGCACCGGTGATTGCGCTCATGATCTCGATGTGCATGCGGCTTATCCCGCAGTTTTTGCGCCGCGGCCGCACGGTACTGGCGGTGCAAGATGCGATTGACGTGCCGGGCCGCGCGCCGGCCGACCCCGTGCGCTCGCGCCTGCGGGCGTCGAGCGTGTTGATGGGCTGGGGCATGGAAGATTCGCTGGAGCGTGCGGACGCGATGCGCTCGCGCGGGGGGGGTGCCGCGACGCGTCGTACGACGTATGCGCGGTATCGACTGGGGCGCAGCGACGTTGCCGCGCTGGCCGGGCTCGCACTGTTTGGTGCTGCCGCGGTGGCAGTGGCGTGGACCGCGACGACGCAGTATTCGTTTTATCCGCAGCTCTCGGTGCCGGCGCCGTGGCCGGGCTATGTCGTGTACGCTGCCTGGATGGTGCTGCCTTGCGCGTTTCATGCGATTGATGAGAAGAGGTTCGGCTGATGGCTCGGTTGGATAGGGGCCCGGTGTCGGGCACGGCGTGCGGCCCGGATATGCCGGCGATTGAGGTGCGGAGCCTGAGCTTTGCCTACCCCGGGGCTGATGCTGCGGTGCTCGAGGGGCTCGACTGGTCTGTTCCCCAAGGTGCATTTGCGCTGCTTGTCGGTGGTACCGGGTCGGGTAAGTCAACGCTGCTCTCGCTGCTCAAGCCCGAGATTTCGCCGACGGGCGAATGCGCTGGCGAGCTGCGCGTGCTGGGCGAGAGCGTTGCCGACATGAACGTTCGGGCGTCCGCGGAGCGCGTGGGCTATGTGTTTCAGGACCCCGAGAACCAGATCGTGTGCGAGGCCGTGTGGCACGAGATGGCGTTTGGCCTGGAAAATCTGGGTATGTCGCGCGACGAGATGCGCCGTCGCGTAGCCGAGACCAGCTATTTCTTTGGGCTGGAGGATTGGCTCCACCGCGATACCGATACGCTTTCGGGCGGACGCAAGCAGCTGCTATCGTTGGCGGCCGTGCTGGCCTTGCGCCCGCGCGTGCTGCTGCTCGACGAGCCCACGTCCCAGCTCGATCCTGTTGCCGAGAAAAATTTTCTGCACGCGCTGTTTCGCGTGAACCGCGAGCTGGGTTGCACGGTTGTTGTGGCAACGCACCAGCCGCGCCCGATGCTCGAATATGCGACGTGCGCGTATCGGATTGAGGGCGGCCGCGTGCGCGAGGTGGTTGACCTGGCGAGTTTGGGTAGTCGCGAGGGACTTTTGGCTTTGGACTCTTGCCGGCCCGCGCAGGGGGCGGCGACGAGTGCGGCGGCAGCTATTCGCGAGGGCTGGTTTCGCTACGACCGAGCTACCGGCTGGGTGCTGTGCGGACTCGATGTGGCGTTTTCGACTGGCGCGGTGCATGCGATTGTGGGCGGAAACGGCTGCGGCAAGTCGACGATGCTCTCGGTACTGGCCAAAACGGTCAAGTTGCAGCGTGGTCGCATGGTGCGTGGGGCGGCATCGGCGGCGCTGCTGCCTCAGAATCCCAAAGCATTGCTGGTTGCCGAGACGGTGCGCGACGAGCTGATGGAATGGGCTTCGACCTGCGGGTACGGCGAGGATATGGCGCGGGAGCGCGCGGTGAGTCTGGGGCTCGCGGGCTTAGGGGAACGCCACCCCTATGACCTTTCGGGCGGACAGCGCCAACTGCTTGCGTTGGCAAAGCTACTGCTAATCGGCCCCGAACTGCTATTGCTCGATGAGCCCACCAAGGGTCTGGACCTGGCCAGCCGCCGCATCATCGCCCGCGCCCTGCGCGACCATGCGCGGGCTGGCGGCACCGTCATCATGGCAACGCACGACCTGGATTTTGCCGAGCAGGTAGCCGACGACATCGCCATGATGTTTGATGGCGAGATCGCCTGCATGGAGCCGCCGACCGACTTCTTTGCCGACAACGTGTTTTATAGGGCGTGAGCGGGTTCGCGGGCGAGAACGGTCTTACTGCTTGAGCGCCGTGTACTGCTGAAGGAGCGCCATGAGCCCAACGCGGCTGTTGACCCGTGTTTTTCGAAAGATGTTTTCCAGATGCTTTTTAACGGTGCCGGTGCTGATGGATAGCTCTTCGGCGATGGCCGCATTGTCCATGCCCGATAACACGCAACGACACACATCGATTTCGCGCGCTGAGACGTCGTAGTCGTGAGCAAATACGATTTCAGACGAACTGCGGTCGGCGCGTACACGCCATTTTGATAGTCGGTTTGTGAGGTGCGGTTCGATGAGCTCAAGGATTTGAACTTCACGATCGCTAAAGTCGCCTTCTTCTTTCTTGCGATTAAGATTGAGCGATCCCAAAAAGCCCTCGTCATTAAAGAAACTGACGTTGACGACGTGGCGGCCGCCAAGATAATCCTTCATATAACTGCTGTCGATATCGCCAGGGCTGAGCTGATCGGACTCGCGCAGCACCGTCGAGCGCGTAAGATTGCGGTGGGCGACGATCATGTCCTGCTGCCAGTACTTTTCGGTGTAGAGCTCGAGCATCCCAGCGGGGACATCGATGCCAAGAGGGTCAAGAAAGACGCGCGTTTTCCATTCTTGCGGGGTGGATACGAGATCCCTGGAAAGGTCGCTCAGGAAAAATGCAGCCGACTCGTAGGGGATGAGAAAACGCAGCTTTTTGAGGACGGTCGAGCGAAACTCGCGGTCGCTGTCGATGGAATTAATCGAAAGCACGAGATCGTTTAAGCAGAGCCATTCAGAATCGGACAAAAAGCTCAAGATGACCTCCGATGAGATTGCGTAGTGGTTTAGCTGGCATTTTAGTTAATTTGCGTAGAGATACTACTCCTTTTTTCGAATGATGATAAGCCGTTAGCCGAATGGTTTCGGTGAGGGGCCAATCGCAAAATATGAATACCTAAGAGCCAGGGCCCGGTTCTCCAAGCTGTTTGATTATTCCGACTTATTAAAGGAGTCATCATGGAAGAGAAGCTTCCTTCATGGCGTTGGGCGATTGTTTCAGTCGTTTGCTTGCTGTGCTTTATGGCTAACTACATGCAGTATCAGGTCTCGGCGCTTGCCGTCGAGGTCATGCCTATGCTCAATATCGATACCGTCGGCTTTTCGATGCTGTTTCTCGTTCCTATGCTTACCGCCGTTTTCTTCTCAATTCCGCTGGGTGCCCTTGGTGACCGTATCGGTTCTAAGAAAGTTGTCACGGTTTGCACCGCAATTTCGGTTGCCGGCGGTTTTCTCCGTTGCTTTACGCTCGATTCGTTCACGATGCAGATGGCATCGATGTTCCTGATTGGCATGGGAATCTCGGCACTCAACGCCAACCTCATCAAGGTGCTCGGCACCTGGTTCCGTGAACAGACTGGTTTCGCCATGGGCTTGTTCTACGCGGCTTCGTGCGTTGCCATCGTTGTCGCTCAGATCTGTGCTGGCTTGTTCGGCAGCGTCTTTAACTCTTATATGGTCGCTGCTGTCGTCATGACCATCTCCTGGGTTCTTTGGATCGTGCTTGACCGAGATGTGCCCGAGGGGCAATCGCTCCCCGAGCCCGAGCCCGTGCTCGACTACCTCAAGGTTGCTATCAAGAGTCCTGGCGTGTGGCTAATCTCCATCGGCGTCGGTTTTGGACTTGCCTCTACCACTGCCTATGCCGGTTTCCTGCCTCAGGCGCTTCAGCTTGGCAAGGGCATAGACGTCGCCACTGCTGGTTTCATGGCCGCAATTGTTACCGTTGGCAGCTTTTTCGGCTGCATCGTTGGGCCTGCGTTCTGCGATAAGCTTGGAAAGTTCAAGGGTTTTCTCATCGTCACTACTCTCATCGGTGCCATATCGATGTTCGTGACGTGGTACACCCCGGTCGGCTTCCTTCTGTGGACGATTTTGGTCATCAATGGCTTCTTTACCGCCATCAACGGCCCGATCATGCAGTCCATGCCTGTTCTCCTCCCCGAGATTGGTGATACGTACGCTGGTTCCGCCGGCGGCATCGTGGGTACCATCTCTCTGCTCATGAGCTATTTCCTGCCTATCGGTATCTCCGCCATTGCCGGTGCCGATTACACTATGAACATGGGTCTCGAGAGCCTCTGCTTCCTGCTTTCCGTGGTTCCGGTTTTCTTCCTGCCCGAGCTCGGTCGCAAGGCCATGCAGGCCGCCGTCGCTAAGGACAGTGAGTAGCCATGGAGGCGGTAGTCCCTGCCGATATCGTCCTTAAGACGACGGCGCTGTTTACGGCCGAGGAACTTGAGCCTCGCGCTGGGTGCGTTGCAGTTCGCGGCAGCGAGATTGTGGCCGTGGGCTCTCCCGACAAGGTGCAGCCGTTTATCGGTCCCGATACTGAGGTTATTGACGCCGGCAACAAACTGGTCATGCCCGGATTCAACGATTCACACATGCATTTTGCGCTTGGTTCAATCCAGAAGGATGAAGACTTCTGTTGCGATCTGATGTTTCTGCCGAGCGAGCGGGCTTGCGTGGATGCTGTTGCCAAGTTTGCCGCCGAGCATCCTGACAATCCGTGGATTTACGGTCAGGGTTGGTATTCGCCCGCGTGGGAAAACCCGACTGACCCTGATTGCCGCAGCCTCGATGCGCTCGATATCGACCGTCCAATCGTGCTCTCGGACTTTTCAATGCACGTAGTGTGGTGCAATACTGCCGCGCTCAGGGCGGTCGGTATCGACCGCAATACCCCGACGCCTGAAGGTGGTCTTATCCGCCACTTTGACAACGGCGAGCCCAATGGCTTTCTGTCCGAGCCCCAGGCGACGAACATCTTGCTTGATGTTGTGCTCAACAAACCGGACCTTGATGCGTCGTTGCTCAAGTCGATGCGCAAGTTCAACAAGCTCGGCATCACTTCGATCGGTGATATGTATCCTTTGGGCGTGACTACGCCCGGCGTGTACGACATCTATGACCGTCTGGCGAGCGAGGACCTGAGTACGCTGCGTATTAGCTACTATTCTGCGCTCGACGCTCCGATGTCAGAGTCGCAGGCCCTGCGTGTGCGTCATCACGGTGAGCGCGTCCGAATGGCAGGCCTCAAGTACATTTTGGACGGCTGTCCCGAGGCGTACACGGCCTACAAGCCCGAGCCGTATCTTAACGCTCCTACGGGGAAGGACTATCGCGGCGAACCAGCATGCAAACAGGAGACGCTTGACCGC
>DAWCEJ010000292.1:0-1917 GCA_052274955.1 Collinsella sp. | reverse complement strand
AGTCGGTATCGCCGCCGGTGGCCGTGTCGAAGAGGGCGAGATCGCCGCGACCGATTCCGTGCGTCTGGTGCGCGACGGCATCGTGGTCTTCAACGGCAAGATCGCCTCGATGCGCCACTACAAGGACGAGGCCAAGAGCCTCAAGAGCGGTTCCGAGGGCGGCATTGGCCTGGAGAACTTCCAGGACATCAAGCCCGGCGACCAGATCGAGGGTTACCGCATCGACCAGGTTGCCCGTACCGAGTAGGGGGTAGCGCTATGAAGCAAACGCAGGCAACCCGCCGTCTGGGCGAGCAGCTTCGCGAGAAGCTCGGTTATATCCTGCTCTTTGAGGTTTCCGATCCGCGTCTCGACCTGGTCACCCTGACCGCGGTCGAGGTCGCGGTGGACCGTTCGTTCGCGCGCGTGTACGTGTCGTGCGATGCGAGCCGCTACGACGAGGTCATGGAGGCGCTCGCCAGCGCCAAGGGCCGCATCCGTAGCCTGTTGGCCCGCTCGCTCGATTGGCGCGTCACACCCGAGCTCGATTTTCGCATCGATCGCTCGACCGATGAGGCCGAGCGCATCACTCGTGCGCTGGAAAACGTTCCCGCCACGCTGGCGATCGAAAAGGACGAGGACGGCTACCCGATAGCGGATGCCGCCCAGGAGGCAGCTTTAGATGACTAATTCCGCCGACCTCGCCTCGTGCGAGTCTGCAGATATTCAACGACGCATCCTCGAACTTATCGAGGGTGCGTCATCCATTGCGATTTCGGGACATACGTCTCCCGATGGCGATGCCTTGGGCTCCGTGTTGGGTCTGGGCCTTTCGCTCATGAAGTTTTTCCCTAACAAGGACATTGCGCTGCTGCTGGCAGACGATGACCCGGTTCCGCGCATCTACCGCTTTATGGAGGGCTCCGATCGCCTGGTGCCGGCATCTGCATACACCGGCAACCCGGACCTGTTCATTTCGGTGGACGTGCCGGTTGTCGAGCGCCTGAACAACTCGGCCGACGTGCTTCGCCGCTCGTCGCATGTGGTGTGCTTCGATCACCATCCGGCGCGCGAGGAGTTTGCCGAGCTGAGCCTGAGGTGTATCGATGCCGCGGCCTGCGCCATGATCATCGACCGCTTCTTAGACAATTGCGGCATTGTCGCCCGTGATAACATTGCGACCTGTCTGCTGTGCGGCCTGGTTACCGATACCGGCCGTTTTCAGTACCAAAACGCCGATGCCGCCGCGTTCCATGCCGCCTCGCGCCTGGTCGCACACGGCGCCGATCCGGCACGTGTCGCACTCGAGGTCTACCAGAGCATGCGTGTCGAGTTCTTGCACCTCAAGTCCATCGTTATGGGCCGCATCAAGACGGTGGCCCACGGGCGCGTGGCGTATAGCTATGCGTACCAGAGCGACCTCGAGGCCTGCGGCGTCACCTCGGATGAGTGCGATGGCCTGGTCGATGTGGTGCGCTCGGTGATGGGCGTGGAGGTCTGCCTGTTCCTGAAGGGCATTGAGGGCGATACCAAGGTGCGCTGCAACCTGCGCTCCAAGGGTGACCTCAATGTTTCCGAGATCGCTGCTGCTTTTGGCGGAGGCGGGCATCCCGCGGCCGCCGGTTTCTCTAACAACGGAACGATTCTCGAGACGCTCACCGCGGCACTTCCCATGCTGGCCGAGCTGGTAGGGGAGGATCCCGCTTCGGTGACCGTCGAGCTCTAACATTTTGGATGGTACATGGCTCGTCGTACGCCTTCTCAATTGAATATGCTGCTCGCCGTCGATAAGCCGGTGGGCTGTACGTCCCACGATGTGGTTTCGCAGTGCCGACGCGCCCTCCATGAACGGCGCGTCGGCCACGCTGGCACGCTCGACCCCATGGCATCGGGTGTCATGGTGGTGGGCGTGGGGCAGGCCACTCGTCTGTTGGGCAT
>DAWCEJ010000291.1:0-7628 GCA_052274955.1 Collinsella sp. | reverse complement strand
CGAGCCACGAGTTGTCCTGTCCCACGCCATCGGCAACGCCCATCACGCGCACCTTCTGATAGACCTGCTGCTGCACGGCGGGCCACTCGGGCGTGGCGCGATAGCGCTCGGCAATACTCATGAGGGCGCGAACGATCGTATTCATACCACCCCAGCTGAGCAACCATAACGTACGCGGATCATCATCCAGAATCGCCTGCGCAATTACGCGAGACCCCTCAGTTTCCTCAGTCACATCACCCTCAAAGGCAACATTTCCCACAAACGTACGCTCGATCATCTGGGCAGGCGTGGGAAACGGCGGTTCACCGGCGGCGTCCGCATTTGCCTGCAACTGCGGCCAAGCCTGGGCATATTCATTACTCCAGAGACTCTCAATCCAATGCTCGGGAAACGGCCGATACTCACGAAGCTCGCCGGCTAGCGGATCGGGCTCATGAGGCACAACAGCCCACTCATAAGAGCGCCGCCCTTTGGTCCGCCAATGCGAATTCACCTCGCCGAGCGTATGAACCCCATCCCCAAGAAAGTGATACTGCGAAGCCGTATACACCACAGACTGAACATCAAGCAAGTTGAGATACAGAGCCAAATGAACAAGCGAGTTCATATCGTCGACTTCCATATCGGTAGTAACAATCACCCGAGTCAACTTCTGGGACATAGGAACAGCTCCAATCAAAATCAATTCAGCCAGTTACGCGCAAGGCAAGACGGGACCCATGCCCCCATCGCCACCGACCCGGCGGCCCGCTAGAAGCGGCCGGCCAGGGCCACGGCAACGTCAACGCAGCGGGGACCGGGGTTTAGTCTTGCAAACATTCCGCAGGGGGCATGGGCAGGCGCAGCGCGAAGCGCAAAGCGCCAGCCCATGCATGCCCGAGGACGTTTGCAAGACTAAACCCCGGTCCCCGCGATGGGAGGGCTTAGCGGTCGACCCTGGCCGACCACTCCCAGCAGCCCACCGGCTCGCCGTCGATGAGTACGTTGCCCCCGTCGAAGTCTTGATAACACAGGTCGTTGAATTGGTGGATCCACACGCCGTGGTTGAACGTCTTCTTGGCCGAGCCGTCGGCCTCGCGATACACGCCGGTCAGGTCCTCGACATGGCTAAAGTAGGTGAGGTGCACGTTGGCGCCGGCATCGCGCAGGCGCGCCGTGAGCGGCAGCACGGTCTGTTGCGGTGACACGAGCTCGTCGCCCTTGGAGTGCGTAAACCACAGCGGCGTCTTGGCGAGCGCGGCCACGTCCTCGTCCGTGGCGTTGTACCACGGGGCGCAGCAGGGAAGGCCCGCGGCGAAGAAATCGGGGTAGTCGGCGCACAGGCGCAGGGTCATAAAGCCGCCGTTGGAAAGACCGGCGACCACGATGCGGTCGGTGTCGATGCGGTCGGCATGCTCGGCGACAAACTCATCGATAAGTGCCTTGAGCACGGGGGAGTAGATGCTCTGGTTGGAGTGACCAAGCTGCTCGACGCCGTTGTCCATCCAAAACGTGGGCGACTGCGGTACGAGCACCCAGGCAAAGCCGCCAAAGTAGCGCTGGATCTGCGCCTGGCTGATGGCCGTCACGCGGTTGCCGATATAGGCGCGCGTGGCGCCTTCGCCCTGCGTGGCGCCCTTGCCCTCGCCGGCGCCGTGCAGATACACCACGAGCGGTGCCTTTTGGGGCACGGCCGTGGCCTCGGGCGCAAAGGGGTTGAAGCATGCCGAGTCCTCGGCCTTAAAGCTGGGCTCAAAGAAGCCGTATTCGAGCGCGATACCGTCGACGGCGGTCTTTTGCGTGTCGTTGCTCCAGCCTTTGAGCGCAGGGCAGATATCGCCACGGCAGGTGTCGAAGACCAGGCCGCAGGTGGGATCGTCGCCGTCGTTGCCGGGAAGAGCCGCGAGCTGCGTGATGTGCAACTGGTCATCGAGCATGCGCGAGCCCATGACGCCGCCTTCGATCTTTTTGGTCAGGCGCTGCTCGGCGACCTCGAGCGCCACATGGGTGCCCACGGCGAGCTTACGTCCGTTCTCGTCGCACGGATATGCGGCGAGAATGTCGATGTAACCCACGGAGGGCGCGGCATGGTCGGCGCCGCGTTCCTTGCGCATCAGAACATCGCCCGAGCGCTCGTGACGCTCTACATATATATGGAAGGTGTTCGCGTCGATGTCGTTGGCGCGCACGGTGCAGGGCAGGTCGAGTACGACCTTGCTGATCCAGGGGCCAAAGTCGCCCAAGGTGGTGACGGTTGCGTAGGTACACAATTTGAGTTCCATGAGCTGCCTCCCTTGCGCCGCGAATGCCTGGCATCTGCGGCAATACAAACTAAACATGTTTAGTGTAATCTAGAATTGAAGAATAACCAGATGAACTCGGTAAACGGCAAAATTGAACACGTCGTGAACTACTAAACGTATATTTACTAGCTTCTAGCAGGGATTCTGTTGATGAGTTAACAGATCAGTGAGGTGTTCATCAAAATAAAATCCCACGTAAATGGCTATATATCAATAGAGGGTCAAAGAGACCATCTCCCGCCATTCAAATACGTTCACCCCCGATTTCCTACCGTTCACCGGACTGTAGACGGCAAAATTGCCATAAATTCGGCGCTCCGTGTAAACTAAAGCCCGTAAACGTTCAGTAAACACCTTGTTTACAAAAGCGTATCCAAGGGTCCGGCAACCGTAAGGGGTTATAGTCGCCGGGCCAAAGGCGTGCCTAAGCCCAAGGGGGCTGGCACACGAAGATATGGGGAGGGGTCCCATGGCAGTAGATAACAAGCAGATTGCCACCGATGTCCTCGAGCTCGTGGGCGGTGCGGAGAATGTTTCCGTTGCCACCAACTGCATGACGCGCCTGCGTCTGACGCTCAAGGATAACAGCAAGGCCGACGTGGAGAAGATCAAGAAGGTCAAGGGTGTTCTGGGTTGCCAGTTTGCCGGCAGCCAGCTCCAGGTCATCATCGGCCAGAACGTGCCCAAGGTGCTCGCCGAGTTCGTCGCCATCTCCGGTGTCAAGCAGGGTGAGGCCGTCAACGAGAACCTCGATGCTCCCAAGGAGAAGTTCGAGCTCAAGAACCTGCCCAATATCATCCTCGACTATCTGTCGGGCTCCATGACCCAGCTCATCCCGCTGCTCATGGCCGGCGGTCTGTTCCGTACCATCGCGGCCGTCCTCGGCCCCACCATGCTCGGTGTGCTCTCGGCCGACGACCCGACCTACACGTTCCTCTACACCACCCTGTACGAGGCAACGTTTACCTTTATCCCCATCTACCTGGGCTATGCCGCCGCTAAGAAGCTCGGCGCCAGCCCGGTGCTCGGCATGCTGCTCGGTGGCGCCCTCATGGCTCCTTCCGTGGTGAGCGTCGCCACCCAGGAGGGCGGCGGAATCATCTCCGTCTACGGCATCCAGATCGCCGCTGCCAACTACCAGCAGTCCGTCCTGCCGATCATCCTTTCGGTGCCCGTCCTGTACTTCATCGAGAAGTTCTTTAAGAAGGTTATGCCCGACGTGCTGTCCACGGTCTTCACGCCGTTCTGCACCATGATCGTCACGATCCCCATTGCCTTCATCGTCCTCGCTCCGATCGGCAACGAGATCGGTACGCTGATCGCCAACGCCCTCTTCGGCCTTGCTGACCTTGGCGGCATCGGCATCCTGATCGTCATGGCCATCCTCGGCGCCTTCTGGCAGCTCTTCGTGGTCTGCGGCATGCACATGCCCGTCATCCTGCTCGCCCAGGTTCAGATCATCGCTGCCGGTTACGATCCCTTCGTCTTCGTTTCCACCAACTGCGCTATGGCCGCTGTCTGGGGCTGCGCCTTCGGTGCCTTCCTCAAGATGAAGAACCCCGACGAGAAGTCTCTCGCCATCGGTTACGTCATCTCCGCCATCGCCGGCGGCGTCACCGAGCCCGCGCTCTTCGGCATCCTCATGCGCTTCCGTCGCACCATGTTTGGCATGTTCATCGGCGGTGCTATCGGCGCTGTGTTCTCCGGCCTCATGGGTGTTACCTACTACCTCGCAGGCGGTGCCTCCAACTTCCTGGTCTTCACCAACTACCTGCAGGGTGGCCAGATGAACACCGTCTGGGCTATTGTTGGTATGGCAATCTCCTTTGTCATCGCCGCTGCCGTCGTCTTTGTCTGCGGCTTCTCCAAGGAGGAACTCGCCGAGATGGAGGCCTAAGGCCAAACCGTTCGGTCACATATGACCTCACCTACACGACAGGGCCCCGTCAGGCGTAAGCCCGGCGGGGCCCTTCTTGCAAGGTAGACTGATGGGGCGGACGGTATTCGCCCGCGATGGTTTGCCAAGCGGCGGGGGCTTTAGCGCGGGGTTACCGCGAAAGCCCTCGGCGGTTCGCAAATCCTTTATCAAACGAAAGGACATGCAGATGAGTTTGGGAAAGCTGACCGTCAACGGTCGCCAGGATGGCTTTTTGTGCGAGGGCAAACCGTTCTTCTGGTTTGCCGATACGTGCTGGAGCGCATTTACGAGCATCGCCGAGAACGACTGGGATTACTACCTGACCCGCCGTGCCGAGCAGGGCATGAACGCACTGCAGATCAACACGCTGCCGCAGTGGGATCGCTGCTGCCCCGACCTGGGCATTTGGCCCTATGCCAGCGAGGACGGCGTGCACTTTGATTGGTCCCGTCCCAACCAGGCGTACTGGGATCGTGCCGCCGCCATGTGCCGTGCTGCCGTCGAGCACGGCATTCGTCCGGCGCTCGTGCTCATGTGGTGCAATTACGTACCCGGTACCTGGGGCGCCAAGATCGCCGAGCGTTGCGGCGCCGAGGTTATGCCGCGTGAGGAGGTTCGCGTCCACGTTGCCCGCGTCGTCGAGAACCTGGGCGAGTTCGACCCCGTCTACGTGGTGACGGGCGATACCGACTTTGCCGGCGACGAGGCGATCGCCTATTACGAGGACGCCCTCGACGAGGTCGTCAAGCGCGCGCCCGAGGCACTGCGCACCATGCATATCAACCGCGGTAACCGCACCATTCCGGCGCAGTATCTGGACCGTCTGGACTTTTATATGTTCCAGCCCGGCCACAACTACGAGGGCCAGCCCGAGGCATGGCGTCTGCCGCAGGACTTTATCGCCAACTATCCCAAAAAGCCGATGGTCAACTCCGAGCCTTGCTACGAGCAGATGGGTGCGTCGCGCAACGTCTACTGGCGTTTTACCGCGCAGGATTGCCGCGCGAGCGTATGGTCGTCGATTCTTGCCGGCGCCAGTGCCGGCGTGACCTATGGCGCACACGGCGTGTGGAACTGGCAGACATCGCGCAGCCAGGGCTCGGTCCTGGGCGAGGGCTTTGACATGCCCTTCCGCTGGCAAGAGTGCCTGCAGTTTGCGGGTGTGTGGGACTTTGGCGCGATCGAGCACGTGCTTGCCGCCCTGGGCGCTACGGCTGCCGACGATGCGCTTGCCGTGGTTCCGGCGCAGGAGCTCCTCGACGACGCGCGCGAGTCCATCCGTGTGGCGCGCGTTGGCGATCGCATCGTCGCGTACCTGCCGCGTACCACGGCGCTCACGTTTAAGCTCGACGGCGCGCGTGGCTGGACGGCGACGGCCCTCGACATGGAGGGCAAGCGCATCGCAAAGCTGCCCGTCCGTGACAACGGTGACGGCACCGTGCGCGTGGCGCAGCATCCCTTTGAGCACGACGCGCTGGTGATCCTGGCCCCCGGGCGCTAACGGCTCTTCTCCAACATTTACAACCCAGTCCCTTTCATTAGGCTGCGACGGAATGGTTCCTGCATGACGGCTTCAAGCTGCCAAGGGGAGCCATTCCGTCGCACCCTTTGCTTACTCATTGGGTACTCATTGGGGACGTACTTAAATGAGTGGCAGTTGGGGGATACTCCTTGCCGAGTTGGAGCTTGCGCGCGCCCCTTCTGGGTCATGCGGCTCAAAATCGCGGCGTCATGCGGACGGCTGGGGTCGAATTTGCAACATTTCGAACTTGGCTTCGATATTGAGATTGGCTCTTTATTAAAATGGTGTTCCGGACAACAAAGCGGGTGGGGGTTACCATGAGGGACCTGGGAGACACAACCACATATTTGCGCCGGGGCATGCGGGAGATTCTGTGCCTAGCGCTGTTCTTCTTCACGTTTTTGGCGTGCGAGTATTTCTTTGATGCGCGCATGGCCGAGTTCGTGCCATCGAGTGAGGTCGTCATCTACGAGAGCATCGTTGTCGGCGCGAGCGTGATTGGCTTTTTCGTGCGCCCATTTCTGTACTATCGCCGTCCCCAGACGATCGATGCGACGAGCGATATTACGGGCGTGCTGTTGGTATCGGCGTTGCTGCTGATGATTATGGCAATGCGGTTTGAGGTAGTAATTGCCGGCGGCCTGGTGGCGTGCTGCGCCCTGGGCTATTGCGGATCGACCGCCCGTGCCAATCTTGCGCGGCGTTTTGCGCAGACGCCCTGCCTGGCGCGCACCGTGGCGGTTTCCTATGCTGTGGGCATTTTGGTGCAGGTGCTCAACCATATGGTGATGCCTGCGGGCATTCCCCAGCAGTCTGTTCTCATTGTCTGTGCGATTGCGCTGGTGGGGCTGCTTCACGGTGTCCGCCGCGCTAAATTGCGTGATGAGCCTGCGCCCGAGTTCGAGGTCGAGATTGCCGAGCTATCGGTCGATGCGTCGGAGCGTGGCGCCAGGTGGCACGATGACCCCGAGGCAAAGGCGGCCTTTCAGGGTGCCGTGGTGCGTCTGACGGTGGCGACCGCTTGCCTCACCGGCGTGTTCGCGGCCCTCAATGCCGGCCTTACGACCTCGCATGCCGCTGGCGCTATCGATCTGGGCGACTGGCCGCGCTTGCTGCTGGTTGTGAGCGCCCTTGCCGCCGGCGTCCTGTATGACCTGCGTGGGCGTTCGTATATGAATATCATCATGACGTGCGCCGCCATGCTGTCCACGCTCTCGTTCTTTGTACTTATCACCGATGGCAACGGTGGCAACACGCTTGCCGCCACGATTATCTTTTACCTTGGCACGGGCTTTTTCGTGGTGTTCTTCACCGCGAAGTTCGCCGCGATTTCGATGTATGCCCGCTGGGCGTATCTGTGGCCGTGCATGGGCCGTGTTATCAACAACGTTTGCTCGATGCTCGTGACGGCTCCGGCGGTGGCGATTATCTCGAGTCAAAACGTGCTGGCGGCAGTGAGCGTCGTGCTCGTGCTGTTTGTCGGCATCGCGATTTCGCTGTTGGGACAGTTTGGACAAGACGGTGAGGGCGAGGCGACGCGCGGCAGGCTGGCGCTTGCCACCGACGATCTTGGCGTGAGCTGTGAGCCCGGCCAGGCCGACACGGTGCCCCTGGAGGCGCCGGAGCTTTCGTTTGACGATCGGCTCGATGGCTTCGTTGCCGCCTTTGGGCTCACCAAGCGCGAGCGCGATGTTCTGGAGGCACTGGTCGTTTCGGACGACAGCGTGCAGGACGTGGCGGCGGCACTCTTCCTTTCGCGTTCCACGCTCTATCGCCACATCGCTTCGATTAACAAAAAGACAGGTGCCTCCTCGCGCGTAGCCCTCATCAACTTCTTCTGGTCCTGGACACCCCAAGACTAGCTAACCACCACAAAGGGGACAGGCACCTTTGTGGTGGTTTT
>DAWCEJ010000290.1:0-17326 GCA_052274955.1 Collinsella sp. | reverse complement strand
TTCTCAACGAGCTTGCCGAAATACACCGCGGGTCCTGCCAGGCGCAGCCCGAGCGCGCCCGCGCACGCCGACTCGGTCTGCGCCGCGTTGGGGCTCGCATGGCGACGCCTGTCGCGGCGCCAAATGCGCGCCGCCCCGCGCGCGTCGAGCCCGACGATCGGGCACACGGCGATCATCAGCAGGGCCGATAAGCGCGAGGGAATCCAGTTCACCGCATCGTCGAGGCGCGCCGAGGCGCAGCCGAAGTCGATGTAGCGCTCGTTTTTGTAGCCCACCATGCTGTCGAGCGTGTTCACCGCCTTGTACGCCATGCCCAAGGGCGCACCCCCGATCATAAGGTAGAAAAGCGGCGCGATGACGCCGTCGCTCGCGTTCTCCGCCACCGTTTCCACGGCGGCGCGCGCAACGCCATGCTCGTCGAGAACAGACGTGTCGCGTCCCACGATGAGCCCGACGGCTTCGCGCGCCGCGACAAGGCCGCCCTTCGAGAACGCGCGGGCCACGGCCAGGCTCTGGCGGCGCAGCTCGCATGCCGCGAGAATCTGATAGCTCGCCCATGCCTCGGCCACGAAGCGCAAGCCGGGGTAAACCATGCCGCAAAGATGCAGGATTCCCCAGGTCAAAAGCCCACAAGCAAGCGGAAGCGCCACGGCGAGTACAAGCCCTGCGGCGCGCGTGCCCGCGGACGTTTGCGGGAATGCGCGCCGCAGGCGGCCTTCGGCCCACGTGATCGCGCGCCCCATGGCGACGACGGGATGGGGAAGCCAGCGCGGGTCGCCGAGGGCAAGGTCGGCCGCGAACCCGGCGGCGACGGCAAGAATCGTCATCACCGGGCATCGCCCCCCGAAGCGGGGCGAACGTCGCGAAGGCAGCGCCCATCCCAGGTGGCGGCCCATGCGCCGCCCGGCTCGGTATGCACGTCGAAATATCCCATTTTCGGGACAGCTAGCTCGGAGAGCAGCGCTTTCACAGTACCTGCGTGAACGACGAAGACGGCGCGCCCACTCCCCTGGGCGCGCTCCGATTCGCACGCGTCCCGAAACGCCGCGACGACGCGGCGGGTGAAATCGCTCCTGCCCTCGCCATGCGGACAGCGCGTCTCGCACCAGGAGTCTACCCAGGCGCGGTAGCGCACATCCTCTTTAAGCTCGGCGGCGCTTCGCCCCTCGAAGTCACCGAAATCCATCTCGCGCAGACCGGGGAACGCCATAAGCTCCGCGTTCGGGAAGAGGATGCGCGCCGTCTGGTCGGTGCGGGCCATGCCGCTCGTGATAACACGGAACACGTCACGATCGCACGCGAGGTCGCGCAAAGCGCACTCGCCCGCGCTCGACAGGGGCTCGTCGGTGCCCGCCCCGCTGTAGCGATGGTCTTCCGTGCCCGCCGTGGCACCATGGCGCACGAAGACGACTTCCAAAGGCGCGCCCGCGCCCTGCGTCCCTCGAGGCGCATCGGTAAGGTTTCCTTTGATGACCTGGGGAATCCCGCACGTCATGCGCACGACGACGTCGGCGCGCGCAGCGAGCGCGCATCCCAGGCGCCCCGCGCGCTCGCGCCATTGGGCGTATTCCGCACGCATGGGGACGACCCCCGAGCCGACAAAGGGCAGAATCACTACGTCGAAGCCGATCACCCGCTCGAGCGCCCGGTCAGCGTCGAGCGCGCGTACGAGTTCCTCAGCACGGTACGCGACGCGGCCGGCAAAAGCCGCGGGCACGCCGCCCTCCGCAAGCTGCGCCACGTCGACAAAATCGTCCGCCGCGAACCCGAGCTTTTCGCGCACGAAGGTCCTCTTCCCCGAATGCGCACCACCTACCACGAGCATCATAGGAGCATGCCCCCCGCCACCAGCATGGCAAGCATCGCGAGCTCGGCCCATTGCAGAAACCATCCGGCCAAATCCCCCGTCACCCCGCCGAAGCGGGACAGGGCAACATGGCGGTACCACGCGAGCGCCAAAAGCCCCGCCACCGCCATAAGGGCGCCGACGGCCTGAGCGCACGCGACCATCCCTGCAGCCGAAGCCGCAGCGAAAGCGCAAAGCGGCACGACGATCGCCACGCGCTTCTTAGCAGGCGAGAGTCCTGCGGCCATGCCGTCCGCCCGCGCGGCAGGCCAGCATTCTACGGCGAGCCCCGAAAGCGCGCGGGAGAACACGAGCGAGCACAGAAGCGCGAGGAACGCCCCCGCCGTAAGCGGCAGCGCGGTGAACAGGGAAAACTGCAGAATAAGGTACACAACAACACCGATGACCCCGAAGGCGCCCGCCCGCGGGTCGTGCATGATCTCGAGCTTTCGCTCGCGCGGGGCCCAACTTGCAAGCGCATCGGAGGTGTCGCAGAGCCCGTCTAGGTGGATGCCTCCCGTCACCGCCACAGGCAACGCCACGAGCACGGCCGCGACGATGGTCGCGGGCACGCCGAGCAGGTTCGCCACGTGCCCCCACGCCGTCATGAGGAAGCCTTCCGCAACGCCCACCAGGGGAAACGCGGCAAGCGCATGGGTTGATCCGAAATCGGTCCAGGCCGATTTCGGGACGGGGATGCGCGAGAACGTTCCGAACGCCGCGCCGATCGCCTCTGCTATCTTCACCTTGTAGGTCCTTCGCCTTTCATCCACACGGGAATCCCGCATACCACTTCGACTGCGCGGTCGGCCAGCGCCGCCACGCCCGCGTTCACGCGCGCGAGCGCGCGCCTCCATGCCTCGGTCCCCTCATCGTAGCGCATCCCATCGGCGAACACGTCGACGGAGACCACCACCGTATATGCAGCGGCCTGAGCGAGCCGTTCGATGTCTCCGAGCACCTCGCGCGCCGCAGCGTCGGGGTCACGTGGGGACAAACCGCCTTCCGCGAAGAGCTCGTTCGCAACCAGGTTGCCCACGTCCTCCAAAAGAAGCGTGCAGCCGCGCGGAAGCCCGGACACTGCGGCGCCCACGTCACGCGTGCGCTCGAGGGTGGAAAACCCCTTGCCCTCGCGCAGCGCCCGATGGCGCGCGATGCGGCGGGCGCCCTCTTCCCCGAAGGGCTCCATCGTTGCCAGGTACACGCGGGGGCCGTCGTGCCCGAGGCACAGGGACTCGGCGTAGGCACTCTTGCCGCTCGCGGCGGCGCCGATGACGAGCGTCACCGTCATTTCCCGGCCTCGAAATGCTCGTAAGCAGCCATGCCAGTCGCCGTGAACGTCTTCCCATCCCGGTACACGCGCAGCGCCGAATCCAGAAGGGGCAGATACGCCATGGCGCCCGCGCCCTCGCCCAAGTGCATGCCTGCGTCGAGGGGTGCCTTAATGCCGAGCTCGCGAAGGAGCTCCTGGCTTGCGGGTTCGCTTGATGCGTGGGTGCCCACGAGGTAGCCCAAGGCGTTAGGGCACAGGCGCGCCGCGCACAGGGCCGCCGTGCAGGATATGACCCCGTCAAGGAGCGCCGGCGCCTTCGAGGCCGCGGCCCCCAGGTAGAAGCCGCACATCGCCGCGATGTCGAAGCCGCCCACCTTCGAGAGCACGTCGATCGGGTCGGCGGGATCGGGCGAGTTTGCATCGATAGCGCGCTCGACCACGTCGCGCTTGCGCGCGAGCGAGGCGTCCGAGAGCCCCGCGCCGCGCCCGACGAGGCTCCGCGCGTCCGCCCGGATGAGCACTGCGGCCACCGCCGCCGAGGTGGTCGTGTTGCCGATGCCCATCTCGCCCGCGGCGAGAAGGCGCACGCCGCCGCGGGCAAGCCCGCACGCGACGGCGATTCCGACCTCGATCGCGCGCACGGCCCCATCGCGAGACATAGCGGAGCCGTGCGCGATGTTGCCGCTCCCCCGCCGCACGTTCGCGCGCACCATGCGCGCGTCTTCTATGCCCCGGGCCATACCCACGTCGACGGGCACGACCTCGGCACCCGCGAACGCTGCCATGCGGCAGGCGCTCGTGGCCCCCTCGCACATGTTGCGCGCGACGGCTCGCGTCACGTCTTGCCCGCTTTGCGACACGCCTTCGGCAACGACCCCGTTGTCAGAGAAGAATACCGCGAGCGCACGGGGAAACTCGGCCACCTCGGCGCTCCCCTGAGCTGCGGCGATACACGCGACGGCGTCTTCAAGGTCGCCCAATCCCCCCAAGGGGTGCGCGATGGAGTCCCACGCGGCGTACGCGGCGGCGCGGGCGCACTCGTCTGCGGGCGCGATGCGGGAGAGCGCGGCTTCGAGCACGGCGCCCGGCGCCGAAGAGAACGCGCGCTCGACTTCCTCGCGGATACTGGCAAGCGCGGTTTCGGTTGCTTCAGCCATGCCGTCTCCTCTCTGCGAACGACGCTGCGGCAGACGCGAACGCGCGCGCAACGTCGGGGTTCGCAGGATAGTACACATGCGGGAAGCCCGCAACCAGGGACGGGGTGGTCGTCATGCACGGCCAGCCCTTGTCGCGCCGGGGCTTCTGCGCCCAGAAGTCGCCGCCCGGGCAGGTGGACTGCCAGTAGTGGAACTCGTGCGCGCGGATGCGTGTGCCGCGCGGCCCGTAGAGCCCGTCGCGTTGGGAAGTAAGCTCCACGTATCCGAAATGGGACAGCCTTCCCCCGTTCTCGCTTGCGCCCTCAAGGGCGCCCGCAACAGGCCAGCGCCGCCCCTCGCTATCGGCGATTTCGCGCTGCAGGTACAGAAACCCACCGCATTCGGCGACCGTCGGCATGCCGGATTCCACCGCGCGCCGCACCGCCTCGCGCATCGGCGCGTTCTCGGAGAGCCGCCGCGCATGGAGCTCCGGGTAGCCGCCCCCCAAATAGAGGGCGCTTGTCCCCCGGGGCAACTCGCTATCACACAGGGGGCTGAAAAAGGCCAGCTCGCAACCCAGGTCCTCGAGCGCGCGTAGGTTCTCCTCGTAGTAGAACGAGAACGCCTCGTCACGCGCGACGGCGACGATGGGCCGCGCTCCCGCAATCGGCTCCAACCGGTAAGGTTCCTCGCGGATATCGGGTGCCGTCGCCGCTATTTCGAGCAAGCGATCGACGTCGACGCTCTTCTCCACCAGCTCTGCCATCTTGTCGATGCGCGCGGAGAGCTGCTCGACCTCGTCGGCGGTCACAAGCCCCAGATGCCGGCTTTCGAGCGAAAACGCCTCGTCGGCGGGGATATTACCCAAAACCGCGACGCCCGTGTGCTTCTCGATCGCAGGCGCCGCGTAGGCGCAGGCAGCGGCGCTCGTCTTGTTCAGCACGACGCCGCGCACGTTTGCACAAGGCAGGAACTCGGCGATGCCGCGGATTACGGCGGCGAGCGATAAAGACGCCCCGCGCCCGTTCACCACTAAAACGACCGGCGTTTCCGTGTCGCGAGCAACCTGGTAGCTGCTCGCGTCGGCCACGCCGGGTGCCATGCCGTCGTAGAAGCCCATGACCCCCTCGAGCACCGCGACATCCGCGCCCGCGGCGCCGCGTGCGAGCAGGGCGCGCAGCGTCGGGGCGTCGGTGAAGAAGCCGTCTAAGTTGCCCGAGCGCGCACCCACGACGCGGCGATGGAAGAGCGGGGCAATGTAGTCGGGGCCGCATTTGAAGGCCGCGCATGCAAGGCCGCGGCGCGCGAGCGCGCGCAGGAGCGCGCATGTAACGACCGTCTTGCCGCTCCCGCTTGAGGGCGCAGCGACCATGAAGCGCGGGATGGTCGTGCTCACCGGGCGCCGCCTTCCCCACCCGCACCACGAGCGCTGACGAGGAACACGGGGTTTTGTGCCTTCATAAAATGGTGCGAGCCTACAGCCTCGACGCGGGCGGCCGACACCTGGCACGCCTCGAAACCCTTAAAGCGCGAACCCGAGAGGAGCGCGCACGCCTCGGTGAGCGTCTCAACGGTGACGCATGGCACGCACAGGCGAACCTGCGAGTTCTTCTCGAGCGCCGCCTCCACGATGGAAGGAAGCTCGCCCGCGCTCCCGCCGACGAACACGGCGTCGGGGACGGGCAGTTTCGCGAGCGCTTCGGGGGCGACACCGGGGACCGTATGCACGTTGCCGCACCCGAATGCATCCGCGTTCTCTCGGATGAGCCGCACACCGGCCGCGTTGCGCTCGACCGCCCATACCGACCCCGCTCGCGCGACGAGCGCCGCCTCGATCGACACGCTCCCCGTGCCGGCTCCGACGTCCCACACGGTGTCGGTAGCGGTAAGGCGCAGCTTCGCGAGCGCGACGGCGCGCACCTCCTGCTTGGTCATGGGAACGTCGCCGCGGATGAAGAGCTCGTCGGGAATGCCCGAGGAAGCGTACGGCCAGCGGGAGCTCGCGGCGCGGGATGCGCCCGCAGAGTCCGCCGCGGAAGAAGCCGCCGCGGGCGCAGACGCGCCGGCCGGTGTCTCGGAGGCTGCGCCAGAGCCCGCAGGCGACCCGGCGCCGCCTGCGAAATCGATAAGCATCACGTTCAAGTCGTCGAACGTCTGACCTGCGATTTCACTTGCGGTCGCACAGGTGATGCGCTCGTCGGGGTACGACAGGCGCTCGGCCACCGTCACGCGCGCGTCCCCGAAGCCCGCCTGCACAAGCTCGCCCGAAAGCCGCGAGGGGTCTTCCCCGCCCGACGTGGCGAGAAAGAGCTCACCTGCGCGCTCGGCCTCGGCAACGATGTCGCACGCCACGCCGTGAGCGCTCGCGAAGCGCCAATCCTGCCATGGACGCGCGAGGCGCGCGGCGAGATACGACGCTGAGCTTATGCCGGGAATGACGCGCACGTCCACCTGCGCGTCGCCGGAGAGCGCCTCTACCAGGCGGCGCGCGCCGCTGAACAGCCCCACATCGCCCGTCATCACGACCACGGCGCGCTGCCACGACGCCGCATCGGTGAGCGCGGCGACGATGTCCGCCGTCTTCACGAGCTCGCATCTCACCACGTCGGGCGGCACGTCGATGCCGGCAAGCGCGCGATGCGCGCCGATGACCACGTCGGCGATGCCGCTCGCGTCGAGCGCCGCGCGCGAGAGCAAGTCGGGGTTTCCGGGCCCCGCCCCGATGATCGTTACCTTTCGCATGGAATCTCCCGATACCCGCGCGGCGTGACCATACGGCCGCGCACGCGCTTCGTGTCCGCGTTGCCGACGAACACGGTGGTGAACATGTCGGCGTCGAGCTCCCCCAGCTCGGAGAGCCTGCACATGCCCGACTGCTGCCCCTCGCGCCCGATGTTGCGTACCCAGCCGCAGAGCGTGTCGGGGGCCTTCCATTCGAGCATAATCTTCGCCGCGCGCGAGAGCCTGTCGGCGCGCTTTCTGCTGCGCGGGTTGTACAAACAGATGCAGAAGTCGGCGCTCGCCACGGCGGCGAGCCTGCGCTCGATAACCTCCCATGGCGTGAGCAGGTCGGAGAGCGACACGACCGCGAAGTCGTGGGCAAGCGGGGCGCCGAGCACCGCCGACCCGCTCTGAGCCGCGGTGGCCCCGGCGATAACTTCCACGTCTACATCGGGGTAGTCCTCCGCAAGCTCCAGCACGGGGCTCGCCATGCCGTACACGCCCGCGTCACCGCTGCACACGAGCGCCACGGCTTCTCCGCTCTGCGCGCGCGAAAGCGCCAGGCGGCACCGTTCGACCTCGTGCATCATCGGCGTCGCGAGATGCGCCGCGTCGGGCACGGCGGCGAGCGCGAGCTCCACGTATTTCGTGTACCCCACAACGATGTCGGCCGTCTCGAGCGCGCGCCGGGCCGCAATCGTCATGCCGTCGGGGCCGCCCGGGCCGATCCCCACCACGAAGAGCTTTCCCATCACCGCTCCTTAAACGAAAGTTCGATATTTACCTTGGAAAACGCGACGGTCACGCCGCCGTAAGCGAGCTTCGGGAAGATAAGTTTGCCCCCGTCCGCGAGCGCCGCGCGCTCGCACACGTTGTCGACCCCCACCGTCGCGCGCACGAAATCAGATGGCGAAACGCTGCCTTCGACTTGCGACAACTCATCTGCGGAATACGTCGCAAGCGGGATATTGCGCGCGCGGCAGAAGGCGAGCAGACCCTCCTCGTGCGCCTTAACGTCGATCGTCGCCGCCTCGCGCACGGCCGAAGGCGAGATGCCCGCCTGCCCGCACGCGAGAAGAAACGCCTCCCCGATCGCTTCGGCGCACGCACCGCGACGGCACCCTATGCCCGCAACGATACAGGGCACGACAAGGCGAAGCGGTTCGGGCGCAGGCGCCTGCGCCCGCACGCCCGCCGGCTTCCCCGTCTCACCGGCGGGCACGACCACGCCCGTTGTCTCCGCCGCGCAAACGGACGCACCTGCATTCGCGCCAGCGAACGGCGACACGACGATATCGGCCCAAGCGCGGTCGGACGCAATGTCAACCCCCTCAGGCGGCTGTCCCGAAATCGGCATGTCGGAATAGAGCGCCACGCGCCCGCCCGAAAGCAGCCGCGCCGACACTCGCTTGATGGCCTCGGGATTCGAAACGGCGAGCCCCTCACAGCGTGCCCACGTATCCACCGCCCACACGCCGCGAACGTCGGTCGCCGTGGTGATGACGGGGATGGCCCCTGCCGCGCGTGCCACAGTTTGCGCAAGCTCGTTCGCACCGCCCAAATGCCCCGACAAAAGCGGGACGGCAAAGCGCCCCGCCTCGTCGATCACCACAACCGCGGGATCGTTTGCCTTCGAGGCGACATGCTGCGCGATCGCCCGCACGGCGATGCCCGCCGCGCCCACGAACAGAAGCGCGTCCGACGCTTCCCACGCGAGCGCCGTCCATGCGCGCAGGTCGGCCTTCCCCTCGCCGAACCCGCGCGAAACGGAAACGTCCCAGTCAGGATCATCTTCACCTGTCTGCGCGCAATCGGAAAGCGCGCGTGCGGTGCGCTCCGCAAACGCATATCCCCTCTCGGTGAACGCTATGCAGGAAACCCTCATCTAGCGCACCACCATCGTCGAGAAGTAGCTGCCCCGATAGCGCACATCGTCGAGCGAGCGGCACACGCGCTCACCAGGAAGCCCACAGTCCTCAACGAGCTCGGTGCCTTCGAAGGCGCCCTCCTCGCAAAGGATGCGCTTCGTGTCCGCAAGCGAGCGGTGCGCCTTCATGACCACCTTCGTCCCCGGCCAGCCGATTGCGCGGCCCACCCCGTACAGCACGCCTTTACTCATACGTCGCCCCCAATTCCCCGATAACCGCATCGGCGCCCGACGTGCGGAAAAGCTCGCGGCGCTCGGCGTCGAACACGCCCGCGGCGATGTCGCATGCGCCCGCCGCGCGACGGCGCAACCTGTCCTCGATTGCCGCAGCGAGCGAGGCGCGCGCAGCGTCCCCCACGCCGGCGGCCTCGATTACCTCGAGCGCCGCCGTGGTCGTGACCGACGACATGATCTCGCACACGGTCTTCGCGCCCGCGCCGGCCAAGGCCGCGTGGGCGGCCAGAATCTCCGCGCGGCAGTCGGCGGTACGCGAATGGGTGTCCATGATGCCGCCCGCGACCTTCACCAGCTTGCCGATGTGTCCCACAAGAAGGACATTGGTAAATCCCTCGCGAACGCAGCAATCAATCGCATCGCCCACAAAGTTGGAGATGAAGACCACCGGCGCACCGTTTAGGTGGAAATGCCCCGAGATGAACTGCGCGCCGTAGTTGCCGGGCGTGAGCACGACTCCGCGCCGCCCCATAGCCGCATGCTGCCGGATCTCGAGCTCGATGCTGTCGCGCAAGGCAGCGAGGCTGCGCGGCTCGACGATGCCCGTCGTTCCCAGGATGGAGATGCCGTCCTCTATCCCCAGGTGCGGGTTGAAGGTCTTTTCGGCAAGGGCAACACCCTCGGGTACCGAAATCGTCACAGCAATATTTCCAGAGAAGCCGTGCGCGACGCACACCTCGCGCACCGCCGAAGTGATCATCGCGCGCGGCGTCGCGTTGATGGCGGCCGCCCCCACCGGCTGCTCGAGCCCGGGCAACGTCACGCGCCCCACGCCCACGCCGCCATCGACGGAAACTTCCGATTCGCGCGCGGGCACGCCCTTGCTGCCCGCAGCGCCCGTGCCCGACCCCGCATGTTCCACGCGCGCGTACACGAGCACGCCGTCGGTCACATCGGCATCGTCGCCTGCGTCCTTTCGCACGGCGCACTGGGCGCACCCCTCGCCGATGCATGCGTCGACCACGTTCGCCTCGACGGGCAGCCCGCCGGGGGTGACGATCGACACGCGGCCGACGGGCTTTCGTGACAAGAGCATCTCGCAGGCCGCCTTCGCCGCGAGAGTGGCGCAGCTCCCCGTGGTGTAGCCGCAGCGCAGGCGGGTCGTCCCGGTATATATGTAGTGCTCGAAGGCCACGCTAGCTGCTCGCCTTCCGATACCCCGTGGCAAACGAAGGGTCGTAAAGCTTGCTGCGCTCGTACGACTCCGCTTGCGCGCCGTTGTGCGCAAGCCCGCCGCGAGCTCCGAGCACGCGGCCCACCACCACGAGCGCCGTGCGGTCGATGCCCTCTCGCTCGCCCGCATCGGCGAGCGTGCCCACTGTGCATCGCACCACGCGCTCCTCAGGCCAGGTCGCCTTGTACACGAGCGCCGCTGGCTCGTCGGAGCTGCGGCCCGCGGCCAAAAGCTCGGCGGAAAGCTCGGCGAGCATACCCGAGCTCAGGAAGATGACCATAGTCGAGCCGCTTTCCGCCATGGTGCGCATGCCCTCGCCCGCGGGCATGGGGGTGCGTCCGGAAAGCCGCGTGATCACGACCGACTGGCTGATTCCCGGCAGCGTGTATTCCTGGCGAAGCGCCGCCGCGGCACCGCAAAAGCTCGACACGCCGGGCACCACCTCGTAGTCCACGCCGCGCGCGTCGAGCGCGTCCATCTGCTCCTGGATGGCACCGTACAGGCACGGGTCGCCCGTGTGCAGGCGCACCACTTCCTCGCCCCGTGCATCCGCCGCGCACATCACGTCGAGCACTTCCTCCAAGGTCATGTGCGCGCTGTCGTAGACGACGCAGGATTCCTTGCACTCGGCGAGTAGCTCGGGGTTCACAAGGCTCCCCGCCCAAACGACCACGTCGGCCGCGCGCAGAAGGCGCGCCCCGCGCAGCGTGATAAGGTCGGCGGCGCCCGAGCCTGCGCCAACGATATGAATCATCCGAGCCTTCCCTTCCCGTTTCTCATAGCAACCGTTTACGCCGCCATTCGCGCGGCGGGCAAAACACGGCGCCTGCGGCGGCAATCGGCGCAAATACGCAGGCAGGAGGCGCAATGCTGCCCGCCTTGGCTTTGACACGTTCACAAGTGCCCACTATGATAGTAAAAGTTTCGGCAACGAGCATATGACAATCGGATAAAAGGAAATGACCGGCGCGGCGCCCGCACAGCCCGCGCTGGCTTGCGGAGGGAACCAGGTGGGAATCCTGGGCAAGGGACATTACTGTATAGGACGCGCGGGCGAACCGCCTCGCGCCCCAAGCCAGACTGCTTCGCCTTTTCCTCACGGCATCGCCGTGGCGTTAGCTCCTTGTGAACCCCGAGGGGTGCGCTTTTCTTTCGCTTGTGCCGACAAGCAACTGTCGCCGGGGGACCGGCAAACCGAGGAAAGGAAAAACCATGTCCGACCAGATGTCACGCCGCGGCTTCATGGGCGCCGCAGCAACCGGAGCCGTCGCGCTCGCCGGAGTCGCGCTCGCGGGCTGCTCCAACACCTCCGCGAGTTCCGAGAAATCGAGTGAAAAGGAGAAGGCCGTGAAGCCGGTCATCCTCATCACGAGCTTCGGCACGAGCTACAACGACTCGCGCCACATCACCATCGGCGCCATCGAAGACGCTATCCGCGAGAAGTACTGGCAGGACTACGACATCCGCCGCGCCTTCACCGCGCAGATCATCATCGACAAGCTGAAGAAGCGCGACGGCATCACGATCGACAACATGACCGAGGCGCTCGACCGCTGCGTGGAAGACGGCGTGAAGGAAATCGTCGTGCAGCCGACGCATCTCATGGGTGGCCTGGAATACACCGACGTGAAAGACGAGCTCGACAAGTACGCCGACAAGTTCGACAAAATCTCGCTCGGCGACCCGCTGCTCACCTCCGACGACGACTACAAGAAGGTGGCCGCAGCCATTAAGGAGAACATGGCGTCCTTCGACGACGGCAAGACGGCGCTGTGCCTCATGGGCCACGGCACCGAAGCCGATTCCAACGCCGACTATGCCAAGATGCAGGAAGTGTTTAAGAACGAGGGCTTGACGCAGTTCTTCGTCGGCACCGTCGAGGCTGAACCGACCTGCGAGGATGTTATCGCCGCCGCGAGCGCCGCAGGCTACAAGAAGGCCGTGCTCGCGCCGTTCATGGTGGTCGCGGGCGACCACGCGAACAACGACATGGCAGACGAGACCGACCCCGACAGCTGGGCTGCGAAGTTCGTGGCCGCCGGCTTCGAAGTGACGTGCCTGCTCCAGGGTCTGGGACAGAACGTCGCGGTCGACGACATCTACGTCTCGCACGTGGACGACGCCATCGCCAAGCTGTAAACTCGCCGCGCACGGGGGCGCCGGTCGCGTCCCCGTGCAACGGGCATGCGCCTTCCCCGACTGACGGCGCATGCCCGTTGCATTCGCATCCCGCCCGCCCACCGCACGGCGCGGGCGGTCGAAGCGATTGAAAGGAACCCCTCCATGTTGAAGAAAACCCTCGCCTTCGCCCTGTCGGCGGCGCTTTTCGCGTTCTCGCTCGCCGGCTGCGGCGGAAATTCAATCGACAGCGCAAAGACAAGCGATGCCGATTCCCAGGAAAAGACCGAACAGGCGGCCGATGCGCCCGAGGGCGCAAGCGCTGCCCCCATCACCGCCGACAAGGTGGCCGACGGCACCTATCCGATCACCGTAGATTCCAGCTCGAACATGTTCAGGATTGTGGACGCCCAGCTCATCGTGGAAAACGGCTCTATGCACTGCGTGATGACACTTTCCGGCACGGGCTACGGCAAGCTCTTCATGGGCACGGGCGACGAGGCTGCCGCCGCAAGCGAGGCCGACTTCATCCCCTATGTGGAAAACGCGGAAGGCAAGTACACCTACGACGTGCCCGTTGATGCGCTCGACAAGGACACCGCCTGCGCCGCGTGGAGCACTAGAAGGGAGCGGTGGTACGACCGCACGCTCGTATTCGAATCCGCTGGCGTCGATCTGCGCGCCGACGCACTGAAGTAACGCCATGCGGTCGATTCTTCCCAAGGGGGAAAACAGGAAGCGCCGCAGCATCGCGGCGCGCGCGATCGCCTACGTTCTCGTCGCCCTGCTCGCGCTTCCCTTCGCGGGGTGCAGTGCGAGTCCGAACGCGACCGGTGGCACGGCGGGCTCTCAGGAATACACTGTGAGCGTCTCGCTTTCCGGCGGGTCAGGGCGCGCAAGCATTGCCTCACCTACCACAATTGTGAAGGATGGCGACACCTACACCGCGACCATCACCTGGTCGAGTTCGAACTACGACAAGATGACCGTCGACGGCGTGGACTACGCGCCCGTAAACGACGGCGGCAACTCCACGTTCGAGATACCCGTCACGCTCGACGAGGACATCGCCGTGTCGGCCGAGACCGTCGCCATGTCGACGCCGCACACCATCGACTACACGCTCTACTTCGACTCATCCACCATGAAGAAGAAATCGGGCGACGATGCAAGCGGCGACTCCCCTGCGGGAACGGCTTCAAGCGCCACGACCGACTTCCACAACGCCGATTTGGGCTGTGGCTGGGAGCCAACAGGGGCGCTTAAGCTTGAATACGCCGAGCACTTCACTGTCGACGAGTTCGAAGGCGGCCTGCGGCTTATCTGCGTTTCGAATGGGGAGCGTTTCCTCGTGGTGCCGCAAGATGCGAAGGTACCTGATGGGTTGAGCTCCGACATCGCGGTCATAAGGCGCCCCGCCGACAAGGTGTACCTCGTGTCGTCGGCGACGATGTGCCTGGTCGACGCGCTCGATGCGAACGACAATATCATCATGTCGGGCACGAAGGCCGACGATTGCTCGGTCGCGGGCTTCAAAAGCGCACTCGAAAGTGGGGCGATCGCCTACGGCGGCAAGTACAGCGCGCCCGACTACGAGCGAATATCGGCCTCGGGCTGCACGCTTGCCATCGAAAACACCATGATCAACCACACGCCCGATGTGAAGGAAAAGCTGCAGAAGCTCGGGCTCGTCGTGCTCACCGAACAGTCGTCGAGCGAGCCCGAAGCACTCGGGCGCGTCGAGTGGATTAAGCTTTTCGGCGTCCTGTTCGACAAGGAAGACGAGGCCACGCACCTGTTCAACGAGCAGAAGGCCCGCGTCGAGCAAACGTCGGGGCTCGCGTCGTCAGGTAAAACCGTGGCGTATTTCTACATTAACTCGAACGGGGCCGCCGTCACGCGGCGGGCGGGCGACTACGTGGCGCAGATGATCGAGCTTGCAGGCGGCAGCTACGCACTCGATGACGCGCAGACGGCGTCGACGTCAGGTTCGTCAGTAACGCTCGAAATGGAGCGCTTCTACGCGACGGCGAAGGATGCCGACATCATCGTCTACAACGGCACCATCGACGAATCGGTTGCCACCTTGAACGACTTCGTAGGCAAAAACGCGCTATTGTCGCAGTTCAAAGCCGTGAAGAACGGCAACGTCTGGGTCACAAGCGCCGACATGTACCAGCAGATGACTTCTACCGCCGACATTATCGACGAGCTGCACGGGGCGTTCACCGGCGATGACGCGAGCGACTTCCATTATCTGAGGAAGCTCGGCTAGCGCCATGAGAAGCCGGCTTTCCATGACATACGACGAATCGGGGCGCACCGCGCGGTGTCGCGTCGTGACGGCGCTGCTCGCTGTTGCCCTCATCGTGCTCGTCGGGGCCAACCTGTGCATCGGGAGCGTGCTCGTGCCCGCAGACCACATCCCCGGCATCCTTTCGGGCGGCGTGGCCAATTCCATGGAAAGCCAGGTCATCTGGGAGATTCGCCTGCCGCGCGTGCTTTCAGCCGTGCTTCTCGGCGGGGCACTTTCGCTCTCCGGGTTCCTGCTGCAGACGTTTTTCAACAATCCCATCGCCGACCCGTTCATCTTGGGCGTCTCCTCGGGCGCAAAGTTCGTCGTCGCGCTTACGATGATCGTACTTCTGGGCGCGAACCAGGCCATGTCCTCGCCGGCCATGGTGGCCGCAGCGTTTCTGGGCTCGCTTATCACCATCGGCTTCGTGCTCCTCATCGCACGGCGCATAAGTTCCATGGCCATGCTCATCGTGGCGGGCGTCATGGTGGGATACATCTGCTCGGCGGCGACGAACTTCCTCATCGCCTTCGCCGACGACCAGTCCATCGTGAACCTGCACAACTGGTCTTTGGGTAGCTTCTCGGGTTCGAGCTGGGACGACGTCGTGGTCATCGCGGTCGTGGGGATCACCGTGAGCGGATGCGTATTCGCGATATCGAAGCCCCTTTCCGCCTTCCAGCTGGGAGAAGCCTACGCGAAAAGCGTCGGCGTGAACGTCGCACGCTTCCGCGTGGTGCTCGTCCTTCTAGCGAGCATGCTCTCCGCCTGCGTGACCGCGTTCGCTGGTCCGGTGTCGTTCATAGGCATCGCGGTTCCGCATCTCGTTAAGTCGGCGCTGAAGTCGTCGAAGCCCATCCGCGTGATTCCTGCGTGCTTCTTGGGAGGCGCCATCTTCTGCGCGGGCTGCGATTTGATCGCGCGCACGCTGTTCTCTCCCGTCGAGCTTTCCATCAGCGCCGTCACCGCCATCTTCGGCGCGCCGGTGGTTATCGCGCTCATGTTGAAGAAGCGGGTGAGGTAGATGGGGGAATTCGTGCCGCGGACCAAAACGCTCGGAGGGGAGTCGAACCTCGAAACCCCGGTCGAAACGCAGGCTGAAGGAGCGCCGCTTTTCCGCATAAGCGACCTGTCGGCGGGCTACGACAAGAAGGTCGTAGTCGAAGGCGTCGATCTGAAGGTTCGCGCGGGCGACGTCGTGGCGCTCATCGGGCCGAACGGCTCGGGCAAGTCGACCATCTTGAAAACCATCACACGCCATCTTGCACCGCTTGCTGGCGCGGTCGAGCTCGACGGGCGGGAGATTTCCCGATGGAAGACGGCGGAGTTCGCAAGGAACCTTGCCGTTATGCTGACAGATCGCCCCCGGACCGAGCTCCTCACCTGCCGCGATATCGTAGAGGCGGGAAGGCATCCCTACACCGGGCGAATGGGCACACTCTCGCCCGACGACCATAGTCGGGTCGATGAGGCCATGAAAACCGCACATGTGGAAGAGCTTGCCGAGCGCGACTTCATGCAGATAAGCGACGGGCAACGCCAGCGCGTCATGCTCGCACGCGCCATCGCGCAGGATCCGCGCGTGCTCGTGCTCGACGAGCCCACGTCGTATCTCGATATCCGCTACCAGATCGACCTGCTACGAATACTTCGCCACCTTGCGAAATCGCGGAATGTTGCTGTCATCATGTCCATCCACGAACTCGAGCTCGCGCAGAAAAGCGCCGACAAGGTGATTTGCGTGAAGGACGGCCGGGTCTTCCGCGCCGGCGCACCCGAGGACATATTCACGCGCGAGACGATTGGCGAGCTCTACGGCCTTCGACATGGCACCTTCAACGAGCGCTTCGGCAGCGTGGAAATTGGGCGCCCGCACGGCGATGCGCACACGTTCGTCATCGCCGGCGCAGGTACGGGGTCGGCTGTGTTTCGCCAGCTCATCCGGCAGGGCAAGGCGTTCTACGCGGGCGTTCTGCATGAAGGGGACATCGACTGCGAGCTCGCGCGCGACCTGGCGACGGAATGCGTGGCCGAGCGCGCCTTCGAGCCGATCGGGGATAAAACCATAGCCCGCGCCAAAGAGCTCCTCGTCCACTGCACGCGCCTTATCGTGTGCCCCGCCGCCTTCGGCACCATAAACGTCCGCAACGCAGAGCTCGTCGAGTTCGCACGCTCGCATAGTATCGAGGTCATGCGAGCGTGCGAAGGCGCATCGGAGGATTCCAATGGATACGCCTAGGCGCGGTCCAAGAAATCGTCCGCATCCCCATCTGACAATATTTCACCGCAACTTAGAGAGCGTCCGCTATAACGCTTCACCCCAAATCAAATTGATTCGTTGAATAGACACATTGCAAATCTTTATACTTCGTTTAATCCACAAGTGGGTATTATCACACACAAGGCGCACGTGAAAGGATATGCCCATGTCGCTTACACAGTCAGCAGAGCGTGCAGCGCTCAACAAGCTCATCGATTATCTCGACGACAACCCGCAAGAAAACATCGACAAAATCATGGACCTCGTGAACAAGCTGGTCCCCAATCGCGTATTTCCTGTACAGCGAGAGGCATTCACCAATGTCATCAAGAGCCGCGGCA
>DAWCEJ010000289.1:0-7682 GCA_052274955.1 Collinsella sp. | reverse complement strand
GTGGGCGAGGACGGCACCGTCATCGTCTGCGGCGAGGACCCGCATCTGGTCGAGCTCGCCAAGTCGACGGGCCGTCACGTGCTTTCCTACGGTTTTGCCGAGAGCAACGACATCGTCTGCGTGCACCCGGATGTCAAGGGCATCCAGAGTGACTTTATCGTTCGCTTTGAGGACGGCACTGAGCACGCTGTGGAGATCAAGAGCAATCCCGGTCGCCACAACATGCTCAACGCCACGGCCGTGCTCACCGTCGCCCATGTCCTGGGCCTTGACATTGACGCCGCCGCCAAGGCGCTCTCGAGCTTTGAGGGCGTCCGCCGTCGCTTTACCCACGTGGGCGATATCGATGGCATCACCGTGGTCGATGATTACGGCCATCACCCCACCGAGATCAAGGCGACGCTTGCCGCCGCTTCGTCGCTGGGCTACAAGCACGTCGACGTCGTGTTCCAGCCGCACCGCTATTCGCGCCTGCAGGCCCTGTGCGACGACTTTGCCGATGCATTTGCCAATGCCGATAAACTGCTGCTGATTGATGTGTTCTCGGCTGGCGAGATGCCCATTCCGGGTGTCACCTCTAAGATGCTCGCCGATACCGTGCGCGCCAAGCATCCTGGCAAGGAGGTCGTGTACTGCTCCAGCCGTCTTGAGCTCAATCAGGAGCTCGAGCAGATGGTGGGCGAGGGCGACCTGCTGCTCACCATGGGTGCCGGCGACGTTACGACCGTCGGTCCCGAGTTCATTGAGTATCTGACTGCCAAGAAAGACGCTTAAGTCTAATGGGTCTGTTTAACGCCGTCATGGCGCTCTCGGGCATGATCGACACGGATGTGATCGAGGACGAGCGCCTTGCGCGTCATACGAGCTATCGTATCGGCGGCAAGGCCGACCTCTTTGTGACGTGCCATAGCTATCATGCCCTCCGCCGCGCCGTGGCGGTGCTCGATCGCGAGCAGGTGCCGTGGGTCATCATCGGCAAGGGCTCCAATCTGCTGGTTGCCGATGGCGGTTATCGCGGTGCCGTCATTTCGCTCGGACGTGAGTTTCAGCGCACGGTTGTTGCCGATGACGGTTGTACGCTGACGGTCGGTGCGGGCGTGATGTTTGCGCGCCTGGTCAACGATGCCCTGTCGCGTAGCCTCTCGGGCCTTGAGTTTGCCGTTGGCATTCCTGGTTCGGTCGGCGGTGCGATATCTATGAATGCCGGCACACGGACCGAGTGGATTGGCTCGCTGGTTGAGGATGTCGTAACGTTTGACCCGGCATCCGGTATCAAGCATTATGCGGGGTCCGAGATCACTTGGGGCTACCGCGAATGTAGCCTTCCCCGCAATGAGATCATCCTCGAGTGCGTGTTCAAGCTTAAACCGGCGCCCAAGGCCGACATTCGCGAGCGCATGGAGCGGTACCTGACGAGGCGCAAGCGTACGCAGCCCATGGGTCGCGCATCCTGCGGGTCTGTCTTTCGCAACCCGCCCGATGCGAGTGTGGGCAAGCTTATCGAGGATTGTGGATTAAAGGGTTTTTCGATTGGCGGCGCGGAAGTTTCGCCCGTTCACGCTAATTTTATCGTTAATAACGGAACTGCCTCGGCCGATGACGTTGCCGCGGTTATTAGACATGTGCACGGAAAGGTGAGGGAGGCGTATGGCATCGAGCTCAGACCGGAAGTTAAATTCCTCGGCTTCTAGAGCATCGAAACCCACCTTCCGCCGCGCCGGAGGGCGTTCCGGCGCGCCTGCCAAACCTCAACGCAATACCGTCGCGCACTCTAAGTCTGTCGGGCATGCTCGACAGACCAGTCGTCCGGTCGTCGGCTCGCAGCTCGGTAATCGTCCGGCCGCAAAAAAGTCCTCGCGTCCCTCGACGACGTCAAAGCCTGTTATGGGCGCCAAGCCTGCCCGTCCCATGGCAGCTCCCAAGCCCTCGACGGGAACTAAAGCGGCGCGTCCAGGTCGCACGCTGGGCGCATCGAAACCGCGCTCGCTGACATCGGTGCCGGCTACCGCCAAGAAGCCTTCGAGTAAAAAAGGTTTCAACCCGTTATCTTCACTTGGAGCGATGGCAAATAAAACATCAGACGCCGCTTCTGTCGTTACAGGCAAAGGCAAAATCGTGGGCGGCGTTCTGGCCGTCTTGGCCGTGCTCGTCGTCGTTGCCACCGTGGTGATCAACTCTGGACTGTTTACTGCCACTGATATTCAGATTCAAGGCAGCGAGCATGTGACGAAGCACGATGCTATCCAGCTGATCGACTTGCCCGAGGGAACGTCGCTTTTTAACGTCGATCCCGACCAGATTACCGAGGATCTCAAGCAGAACCCGTGGGTTTCGGGCGTGGATGTCCAGCGCCAGTTTCCCCATACGCTTATCATCACGCCGACGGAGCGTAAAGTTATCGCCATTGCGTATATCAGCTCCGACGACCTTGCCTGGGCTATCGGAGACGATGACACCTGGATCGCCCCGCTGTCGACGTCGGTCGAAGTGGACGACCAGGGCAACGTCATCACGACAGGGCAGGGCTCAAATACCTTGACCGGAATCGATGCCGTGCTGGCGCTCGCCAAGCATTATGGCGCGGTGTTGTTGACTGATGTCTCGGCGGATGTCGCTCCGGTTTCCGGCCAGGCGGTGAACTCCAAAGCCGTTAAGGCCGGCCTGGATTATGTGCGTGGTTTTTCGAGCGAGTTCTTGGGACAAGTCAAGGATATTTCTACGCCTTCGGTCGAAGCCATCTCGGCAAACCTCAATAACGGCATTGAGGTGTCGCTGGGCGATTCGGACGATATCGCCAAGAAGGAACGCGTAGTCACCAAGTTGCTTTCGCAGGTAGAGGGCGTAACGTATATCAATGTGCGCTCTCCAGGCAACTACACATTTAGGAATGCTCCGACCTCGTAGCGCTGGTTGATGCTTTGTTGAGGGGCCATACCACGCCGTTTATCTGGTTTGTTTGGTTTTCACGGTCAATTATTTGACTGATACGTTCATAATGTGCAAACATAATACGGTTTACCTTTGCATTTACTTTCAACCTGAAGGTTAATGTGCGCAGGGGTCGACCCATGCTATGGCTATAACCTTTGTTCGGAGGACCGACATGCACGAGACAGAGATCAACAACTACCTTGCCGTCATTAAGGTGGTCGGCGTCGGCGGCGGCGGTACCAACGCGGTCAATCGAATGATCGAAGAGGGCATCCGCGGCGTCGAGTTTGTTGCCATCAACACCGATGCTCAGGCACTCGCGATCTCTGATGCCGATATCAAGGTGCACATCGGCACCGACCTTACCCGCGGCCTGGGCGCCGGCGCCAACCCCGAGGTTGGCCGCAAGGCTGCCGATGAGTCCCGTGACGACATTGCCGAGGCGCTCGCTGGCGCCGACATGGTGTTTATCACCTGCGGTGAGGGCGGTGGCACCGGTACCGGCGCTGCTCCCATCGTTGCTGATATCGCGATGAACGAGGTCGGCGCACTGACTGTCGCCGTCGTGACCAAGCCCTTCACCTTCGAGGGCCGCAAGCGCAAGAAGAGCGCCGAGGAGGGCATCAAGACCCTCTCCGATTGCGTCGACACCATGATCGTCATCCCTAACGATAAGCTGCTCGACATCGCCGAGAAGAAGACCACCATGCTCGAGGCCTTCGCGATTGCCGATGGCGTCCTTTCCCAGGGCACCCAGGGCATCACCGACCTCATCACCGTCCCCGGTATCATCAACCTGGACTTCGCCGATGTTAAGACCATCATGAAGCAGGCCGGTACCGCCATGATGGGTATCGGTACCTCTTCTGGGGATACTCGTGCCGTCGACGCTGCCCAGCAGGCCATCTCCAGCCCGCTGCTCGAGAGCTCCATCGATGGTGCCACGCGCGTTCTGCTCTCCATCGCCGGTTCCAAGGACCTGGGCATCCAGGAGATCAGCGACGCCGCCGACGTTGTCGCCAACGCCGTCGACCCCGAGGCGAACATCATCTTCGGTACCGTTGTCGACGAGTCCCTGGGCGATCAGGTGCGTATCACCGTCATCGCTACGGGCTTCTCCGATTCCAACGTCAACCGTCAGGACGAGCTCTTTGCTGCTCAGCAGTCTCAGAGCAAGGCCGCTGCCTCCGCTGAGCCGCAGCGCACCGCTCCGGCTGCCAGCCCGGCTCAGGCCGCTCCGACCCGCAACGTCGGTGGTACCGAGCTGCCCAACTTTGGCAACGACCAGTTCGAGCTTCCCGACTTCCTGAAGCGCGGCAGCTTCTAGTTCGTTTTTCTCAACGACCTGCACGGGGTGTGTCCATTTGGATGCACCCCGTTTTGTTTCTCGTTTGTAAACGAAAGCCTCCAATCTCCTTACGTTCCCTTTACGTTTGGTCCCTACCGCTGCGGGTATCCTTTTAAGGAAGTATGACAGCCGTATAAACGCGGACTGCGCGGCGACGCCGCGGTACTTGTGTTATTAGGAGGCTTTAGTATGGCAGCACGTGCGGACAACGTTTCGCGTGTCGACCATGATGGAGTTACGTTGGTGGAGGGCGCGACATCCGATGTCCGTTTTGCCTTTACCGAGCGCACCGGTGGCGTTTCTGAAGATGCGTACTCCTCGCTCACCCTGGGCTCGCATGTAGGCGATGACCCCTTTGCTGTTCAAGAAAATCGTCGTCGAGCGCTCGAAGCTATGGGTGCCACTGAGTGCGAGCATAATCTGCTCGTGCCCAATCAGGTACATGGTGACCATATCGTTACGGTGACTTCGAACGGCGCCGACGATCTTGAGGCTGTTCGCGAGCAGATTGCTGAGGGCTGCGATGCCATCGTCTGTACGGCCCATGACGTGCCCGTGCTGCTCTGCTTTGCCGACTGCGTTCCCGTGGTGCTGGTGGCCCCCGGCGGGTTTGCCGTGGTGCACTCCGGTTGGAAGGGCACGATTGCACGTATTTCTGCCAAGGCGTGCCAGGCGCTTTGCGATGCTGCCGGCTGCGATGCGAGCGACGTTTCCGCCTATATCGGCCCCCATATCTTGGCTGACGAATATGAGGTATCCCAGGAACTCATGGATCGCTTTGCCGTCGAGTTCTCTTGCATCGATGCGAGTGCCTCTCGCATGCTCGATCTTTCCGCTGCCATTTGTGAGGCGCTGGTAGATGCCGGTGTGGACGCGGATAATATCGTGGATACCCAGCTTTCGACTGTGCGTCAGAACGACCGCTTTTATTCCTACCGTAACGAGGACGGCACCTGTGGCCGCCATGCTGCGATCGGCGTGATGCTATGAGAAAGATCGTATCGGTCCTGAGCGCCGCTGTGCTTACGCTTGCGCTGTGCGCCTGTTCTTCGGGATCTTCTACCTCTTCCATTACCGTGGCCGGCTCCACGACCTGCCTTCCTATCGCCGAGATTGCGGCAGAGGGCTTTAAGGAGGAGACCGGCATCGACGTGCTCGTTTCCGGTTTGGGCTCTTCCGCTGGCATCGAAGCCGTCAGCGCTGGCACGGCCGATATCGCCAGCTCCTCCCGTGGACTCAATGCCGACGAACAGGATTTGGGCCTGACTCCCATCGTCATTGCCCACGACGGTATCGCGGTCATCGTGAATGAAGACAACCCCGTCGATAACCTCTCGACCGAGCAGCTCCGCGATATCTATGCCGGCAAGATCACCAACTGGAAAGAAGTCGGTGGCGAGGACCTGAGGATTCAGGTTATCAACCGAGATGAGGCGTCTGGCACGCGTGAAGCCTTCCGCACCATCGTGATGGACGGCACCCCGTTCGATCGCCGCTCCGCCGTTCTTTCGGGCACGGGCCAGGTGCGCGACGTGGTATCTCGTTCGCGCGGGGCTATCGGCTACATTTCGCTGGGCTTCGTCGATAGCCTCAACGCCAAGACCTCGGTCAAGGCCGTCTCGGTCAATCATGTTGAGGCGTCCGAGAAGACGGTCGCGAGTGGCGGCTATCCCATCTCGCGCGACCTTTACTTCTTTGTGAAGGGTGCGCCTTCGCAGCAGGCGCAGGATTACATCGACTACGTGACGTCCGAAAAGATGGACAAGCAGATTCGCGAGGCGGGCTTTATTCCCGTCACCAACGACGAGAAGGGGAGTGAGTAGCATGGAAGCACAGGAAAACTCCCAGACTGAGCAGAATGCTCAGGCGCCCAAGAAGCGCGAGCTGGCGCTCGTATCGCGCAGCACCTATATCAAGGAGAAGGCGCTGCAGTGGATTTTCTTTGCCTGCGCGTTCTTGGCGGTTGTTACCGTCATCCTGATTTTTGTCTTTACCACGTACTCGGCGCTGCCCGTCTTTACCGACATCGGTCTGGCGGACTTCTTTAGCTTTACGTGGGCGCCCTCTGAGGGCCACTACGGCATCGTGTCGCTGCTTGCCGGCTCGGGTCTGGTGACCGTCGGTGCGCTCGCCATGGGTGTGCCCCTAGGCGTGGGCACGGCCGTGTATCTGGTCGAGATCGCCAGCAAGCGCGTGCGCAAGCTCATCAGCCCTGCCGTTGACCTGTTGGCCGGCATCCCTTCTATCATCTATGGCTTCTTTGGCATGATCATCATCCGCCCGTTTATCGCGCAACTGACCGGTGGTCTTGGTTTTGGCGCGCTGACGGCGTGGTTCGTGCTCGCCATTATGATCGTGCCCACCATCACGACGCTTACCATCGATGCTCTCAATTCCATTCCCATGGGCATTCGCGAGGCATCGTATGCCATGGGCGCCACCAAGTGGCAGACTATCTATAAGGTCGTGTTACCTGCCGCCAAGCTGGGTATCGTGGATGCCATCGTGCTGGGTATGGGCCGTGCCATCGGCGAGACCATGGCCGTGCTCATGGTCGTGGGTAACGCCCCGGTTATTCCCGACAGCATTGCGAGCCCCATCTCGACGCTCACGAGCCAGATTGCGCTCGACATGAGCTATTCCTCGGGTCTGCATCGCTCGGCGCTGTTCGGCATGGGCGTGGTCCTGTTTATCATTTCCGCCACGCTGGTGGGCGTCGTCCGTCTGGTTTCCAAGAAGAAGAGGGGGTAGGCTATGTCCGATTCCGTTGACACGACGGTCGATACGACCTCGTCGCGCGAGCGCATCAAGCGTGCCCTTTCCCACGGCAAGAAGGGCCGCATCAACAAGGACCTGTCCAACAAGATCATGCTTGGCGTGTTCCGTGCCGCGGCATACATCACCACGCTGGTGCTGGTCGCTATCATCGCCTACGTGGTCATCAACGGCCTGCCACACATCTCGCTCGACTTTATCTTCGGTTGGCCCCAGGGCGTCAACGCCGAGGGCGGTATTTGGCCCACGATCGTCTCGACCGTCTATGTGACGGCGCTCGCCATGCTTATCTGCACGCCGATCGCTGTGCTGGCAGCCGTCTATCTGGCCGAGTACGCCAAGCAGGGCAAGATCGTCGAGCTCATTCGCTACGCTGCTGACGCTTTGGCCTCGGTGCCCTCCATCGTTATGGGCCTGTTTGGCTACGCCTTGTTTGTCGAGGCTATGGGTCTGGGCCTTTCGATGGTCTCGGCCGCTCTGGCGCTCGCGCTCTTGATGCTTCCCATCGTCATGCGCACCACCGAAGAGGCCATTCGCGCCGTTCCGCGCTATATCCGTTGGGGCGCGTATGGCCTGGGCGCCACCAAGTGGCAGGTTGTCTCCAAGATCGTGCTTCCTTCTGCCTTTG
>DAWCEJ010000288.1:0-5517 GCA_052274955.1 Collinsella sp. | reverse complement strand
ATGTTGCCGACGGCGGTGTCGATCTGGTGACCTCCAACAACCGTGAGCTGGTCGCCGGCCTGGTAGACGCCTTGGCCTCTGCGGGCAGCGAGCGCCTGTGCCTGCTCACCGAGGCAAGCGACGACAGCCCCGTGCGTCGCGAACGCGCCGAGGCGTTTGCCGATGAGCTCTCGCGCCGCGGCCTGGCCGGCGAGGTCGTCACCTTGGCGGACGGTGGTGTCGAGGGTGTCAGTCGCCTGGACGAGACCATCCGCGGCTATGCGGGTAAAAAGCTCGGCCTCATTGCCGTCAACGGTCTGGTCTTCCTGCGTCTGACCGAGGCGCTGGCACAGCTGGGTCCCTCGCTGCCGGCGGGCCTCAAGATCGCGACGTTTGACGATTACCCTTGGAACCACGTGCTCTTTGGCGGTGTGACCACGGCCGCGCAGGACACCCTCACCATTGCCGAGCGCGTGGTCGAGCGCCTGTCCGAGCGCATCGACGTCGTTACCACTACGGTGGGCGACGCCGCAAAGCTCGCCCCCAAGCGCATCGAGGTCCCCGGCCACATCGAACACCGCGCCTCGACCTCGCGCTAACCATTCGTTCGTGACGGCTTGTTCGCGCACGTTTTTTGAGCGCTTGATACGCTTTAACCCTGCGGAAACATTTTTCTGCGATAGTATCTGCGATATAGACCAGTCGAAACCCGCCCGAAAGAAAGGGGAGCGACATGAACCAGCAGAACATCGATTACGTACTCCGCTCCGTAGAGCAGCGTGACATCCGCTTTGTGCGTCTGTGGTTTGTCGACATTCTCGGCCGCCTCAAGAACTTTGCCATTAGCCCCGAGGACCTCGAGGTCGCTTTTGAGGAGGGTATTGGCTTTGACGGCTCCGCTATCGAGGGCTTTGCCACGCCCGAGGAAGCCGACATGCTGGCGTTCCCCGATGCTTCGACCTTCCAGATCCTGCCGTGGCGCCCGAGCCACAACGGCGTAGCCCGCGTGTTCTGCGATGTGTGCACTCCCGATCGCAAGCCGTTTGCCGGCGACCCGCGCGATGCCCTGCGCCGCATGTTCCGCAAGGCCGAGAAGGCTGGCTATCTGCTCAACGTGGGTGCCGAGCTGGAGTATTACTACTTCCCCGACGAGCACACGCCCGAGCCGCTCGACAACGTGGGCTACTTCGATCTTTCGGTGAGTGACGCAGCCCGCGACCTGCGCCGCAACACGGTCCTCACGCTCGAGAAGATGTCCGTGCCCGTGGAGTACACCTTCCACGCCGCCGGTCGCTCGCAGCACGGCATGAGCCTGCGCCACGCCGAGGCCCTGAGCATGTCCGATGCCATCACCACGGCCAAGCTCATCATTAAGCAGCAGGCTTACGAGAGCGGTTGCCACGCCTCCTTTATGCCCAAGCCGTTGGCGGGCGAGGACGGCAGCGCCATGTTTTTGCATCAGTCGCTGTTCGACCACGACGGCAACAACGTCTTTTGGGGCGAGGCCGACGAGAAGTACCATCTCTCCGACGTCGCCAAGCACTACATGGCCGGTATCTTGGCGCACGCGCGCGAGATCAGCGCCATCACCAACCCCACCGTCAACTCGTACAAGCGCATCACGACGGGCGGCGACTCTGTGCCGCAGTACGCCACGTGGGGCCTGCGCAACCGCGCAAGCATGGTTCGCATCCCGGTCTACAAGCCCGGCAAGCAGCTGTCCACGCGCATCGAGCTTCGTAGCCCCGATCCCATGGCCAACCCGTATCTGGTCAACGCCGTCACGCTGGCTGCTGGTCTCGACGGCATCGAGCGCAAGCTGGGGCTCCCGCCCGAGGCCACGGCCGAGACGCTCAAGCTTACCGACCGTCAGATGGTCGAGGCCGGCTACACGCCGCTGCCGCGCTCGCTTAAAGAGGCACTCGACGTCTTTGAGGACTCGCAGTTTATGAAGGATGCCCTCGGCGATCACATCCACGGATTCTTCCTCAAAAAGAAGCGCGACGAGTGGCATAAGTTCGAATCCACGATCACCGAATGGGAGATCAAGCACTACCTGGCGAACTCCTAATCACGCTGGCTTGTCCCAGTACGATTGAGCTCATTTCTTTGGAGGCCGATATGTCCGAAAAGAGTGCCCTGTTCATGGCGCGCACGACGCGCTTCCACGAGTTTGCCCGCAGCTTGACGACTACCCTGGGTGTCGAGGTGAGCCTGGCCACCCCCGATTCGCCGACTGCGGCGCACGACTTTGACCTGCTGGTCCTCGATTCCGATGGCATCCGCAGCGACCGCATCGATCAGATTGCCAAGTGGCTCGACGATCGCGGCGGCGTTCCCATGCTGGTGATCGTCGACGACGAGGCGCTCGGCACCCTGCGCCTGCCGAATCATGCGCATGCCGACTTTGTATGTCCCACGGCGACGCCCAACGAGCTCAAGGCTCGTGCGCAGCGTCTGATGGGCGAGGAGGAGCCCGTCGCCTCCGATGATGTGCTCAACATCGATAACCTTGAGATCAACCTGGCCACCTACCAGGTGACACTCGATAACGAGCCCATCGACCTGACGCTGATGGAGTACTCGCTGCTGAGCTTTTTGGCGACGCACCCCAACCGCGCCTACAGCCGCGAGGTGCTGCTGCACCGCGTGTGGGGCTTTGAGTACTGCGGCGGCACGCGTACCGTCGACGTGCACATCCGACGCATCCGCTCCAAGGTGGGTCCGCAGATCGCGGCGCACATCACCACCGTCCGCGGCGTGGGCTATCTGTTTAAGGACTAGATTTCCACCACAAAGGGGACAGGCACTTTTGTGGTGGTTTTGACGCAGGTACGGATTCCTTTCGGGTCTGCGGCAGAACTTAAGCCTTCCTAAAAGATTGCGTTCTCATACACTTGCGCCCGCATATTGGGGTACAACTCAACGTGAACAATGATGGCCCGCCACATGTTTGGCGGGCCTTTGGTTATTTGACGAAAGGATCGCAGCCATGAGCGAGTACGATTCCCAGCGTCCCCAGGATGCGGGCAACGCCGGCGAGACCCAGCAGCAGCCGCGTGTGCAGGTGGAGTCGACGCCTGCCGGCAGTAACATTCCCTACGTGCAGGTCTACGACACGCAGACCGGCAAGCCGCTGGGTGGCCAGCAGGTCGTGAACAAGCACACGGTGGTCAAGACCAAGACCAAAAAGCTGCCGATCTTTATTACGGCGCTCGCCGGCTGCGCCTGCGGTGCCCTGCTGGTCATCGCGCTTATCATGAGCGGCACGCTCAACATTGGCGGCGGCAAGAACGCCGTGACGGCGGGCGCTTCGGGCTCATCGACGCAAAAGATTACGATTGATTCCGAGGACACCACGTTGGCCGAGGCCGTTTCTGCCAAGGCCCTGCCCTCCGTCGTTTCCATTACCGCCACTTCGAGCGGTAGCCAGAATGGCTCGCTTTCGCAGTCTGCCGACGAGTCGGACAGCTCGGGCAGCGTCGGTTCGGGCGTGGTGCTCGATACCGAGGGCCACATCCTCACCAACAACCACGTGGTCGATGGCTATGACCAGTACGTGGTTACCATGGACGACGGCACCACCTACGAGGCCGAGTTCGTGGGCAACGACGCCTCGAGCGACCTGGCCGTCATCAAGCTCAAGGACGCCGACGCCTCCAAGCTCACGCCGATCGAGATCGGTGACTCTTCCAAGCTCAACGTGGGCGAGTGGGTCATGGCGATCGGCTCGCCGTTCGGCAACGAGCAGTCTGTCTCCACGGGTATCGTGTCGGCGCTGTATCGCTCCACGGCCATGAGCTCTACCAACGGTAACACCATCTATGCCAACATGATCCAGACCGATGCCGCCATCAACCCGGGCAACTCCGGTGGCGCGCTCGTCAACGACAACGGCGAGCTCGTGGGTATCAACTCGCTCATCGAGAGCTACTCGGGCTCCAGCTCGGGCGTGGGTTTTGCCATTCCCGTTAACTATGCCAAGAACATCGCCGACCAGATTATCGACGGCAAGACGCCGGTGCACCCGTACCTGGGCGCCACGCTTTCGAGCGTCAACGCGCTCAACGCCCGCACTAACAAGCTGAGCACCGATAGCGGTGCCTATGTGGCGAGCGTCGTCGAGGATGGCCCTGCCGCCAAGGCCGGCATCCAGGAGGGCGATGTCATTACCAAGCTGGGCGATGACGAGATTACAAGCGCCGACGGCCTGATCATCGCGCTGCGCAGCCACGAGGTGGGCGAGAAGGTCGAGATCACGCTCATGCGCGGCAAGGAAGAGAAGAAGGTCACCGTCGAGCTGGGCTCCGACGAGGAGCTACAGAACCAGCAGCAGAACGACAGCGCAACCGACACCGGCAACGGCGGTATTACCGACGAGCAGCTGCGCCAGTATCTGGAGGAGCTGCTTGGCCAGCAGGGCCAGGGTCAGGGCAACGGCCAGGGTTTCTAACGAGCCACTCCACACAAATCGAAGCCAGAGGGGGCTGTCCCGCCAACGCGGGACAGCCCCTTCTTTTCGCGATGATCCCTTGGAGACGGTGGAAAACGGATCATGTAGAAATGGCAAGGGCATGGTTTGATCGCGCGATCCGCCCCGGTCTGGCGGCTGCCAATTCGGTGCGGTTCGAAAGGGCTATTCGGCCCCGTTGCGACCGGTGGTACTCTAGTATCCGTTTGAAATCGAGCGAAGGAGTGCCGCTATGGAGCAATCGAGCCTGTTTGGTGACGGTGTGGACATCGATGCCGAAACGCCCGCGAGCGAGGATACCGCTGCACCGGCCGATGCCCGTGCCCAGGCGGCGGCGCGTGCGGCCGAGCTGCGCCACGAGCTCGATTACCACGCCTACCGCTACTACATGCTCGATGCGCCCGAGATCACGGATGCCGCCTTCGACAAAATGCTCGTTGAGCTGCAGGAAATCGAGGCGACCTATCCCGACCTGGTGACGCCCGACAGCTATACCCAGCGCGTGGGCGGCTACGTGAGCGAGCAGTTTACGCCGGTCACGCATATGGCACGCATGTATTCCATGGACGATGCCATGGACCTGGACGAGCTCGACGCTTGGCTCCAGCGCACCGAGGATGCGCTCGGTGCCGGTAGCGTTACCTATACCTGCGAGCTTAAGATCGACGGTCTGGGCGTGGCGCTTACCTACCAAAACGGCACCTTTGTGCGCGCCGCCACGCGCGGTGACGGCACAACGGGCGAGGACGTGTCGCTCAACGTGCGTACCATCAAGGATGTGCCCATGCACCTGTCCGAGCCGGCGCTCGCCCACATGGGTGCCGACCGCGAGCGTACCATCGAAGTACGTGGCGAGGTCTATATGCCCAAGGGTAGCTTTGTTCGTCTGAACGATGAGGCCGATGCCGAGGGCCGCGACCCCTTCGCCAACCCGCGCAACGCCGCCGCCGGATCGTTGCGCCAGAAGGATCCCAAGGTCACGGCACGTCGCGACCTGGCCACCTTCATCTACGCCATCGCCGATACCGATCCGCTGCACGTCCACAGCCAGCGTGAGTTTCTCGACT
>DAWCEJ010000287.1:0-1381 GCA_052274955.1 Collinsella sp. | reverse complement strand
GGCGGCCAGCAGCAGCGCGTGGCCATCGCCCGCGCCCTGTCGATGAACCCGCACGTCATGCTCTTTGACGAGGCCACCTCGGCGCTCGACCCCGAGCTGGTTCGTGACGTCTTGGGCGTCATGCGAGACCTGGCTCGCGACGGTATGACTATGATCGTCGTGACGCACGAGATGGGCTTTGCCCGTGACGTCGCCGACCGCGTGGTCTTTATGGACGGCGGCGTTATCGTGGAAGAGGGTACGCCGAGCGAGGTCTTCGACCACCCCAAGAGCGAGCGCACCAAGGCGTTCTTGGGCAATATCTCGTAGCTGGTTGACAGAACTACCGTTATAAAGAGCGGGGGCTGGACATGAATCCAGCCCCCGCTCTTTTGTAGGGATGGGATGCGCTTTGATGCGGGCCTTATTTGCTGGAGGCCCTTGGTGTCATTACGCGAGCTCGGCTCCCAGGGCCTTGCAAGCGGTCTCACCCTCATCGTCGGGTGCGTCGTAGCAGATGACGGAGTCCACGACATTGACGCCGGCCTCGTCGGCGTTGGCCTTCCAGTTGTCCATCCACTCGCCCTCGGCCCACGAATAGGAGCCAAAGAGGACGACCTTCTTGTCGCCGAGGGTCTCCTTGACCTCGTCCCACATCGGCTGGAACTCATCGTACTCGAGCTCTTCGGAGCCCATGGCGGGGCAGCCGAAAGCGAAGGCATCGTAGCCGGCTGCCTTATCTGCAGAGAAGTCGGCGCAAGGGATAACTTCGACCTCGGCGCCTGCGGACGTTGCACCCTCGGCGACGAGATTTGCCATGGCCTCGGTGTTGCCCGTGCCGCTCCAGTAGACGACGGCGATCTTGCTCATGTTTTGTCCTTTCGGTTGTGCGGCGCGTAACCGCGGCTTGTATGCTCTATCGGGTTGCCTGGGCAAGTTGCGCCAGGCTGCAGCCCTGCTGATAGACGAAGGTGAGGTATTGGGTACAGGCGCGGTAGGCATCAAACGTCGCAAGCGCCTGCTCGACGTTCGTGTAGACCTTCCAGGCCCCAAAGACCTTGTAGTTCTCGCCGCGCTGGGCGATAAACTCGTGCACGTCGTCGTAGGGATATCCCAGGAAGTAGCCTATTTCGTGCGGAAACTCGCAGGTGCAGTCGTTGCTGCAGCTTGTTTGCTGGGATAGCGCGCATCGAGCCTGACCGCAAGCACATTCCGCGGCGTTATTGCTCGCGAGCGTGATGCGCGATGCCAGGTGCACAAGGCATGTCGGGAGGTCGCTCGTGTCGTAGCCTTCCTCGGCGAGCGCCGTCTGGGCGCGCGGGTCTGAGAAGTACGTGTCGAGGCTTTTGGGCCGGTACACGTACACGAGCGCTCCGCAGGGCCGCCAGACCAAAACGCTCAG
>DAWCEJ010000286.1:0-2748 GCA_052274955.1 Collinsella sp. | reverse complement strand
CCATCAACAGCGTAAAGGCCGCTCTTATGAGCCCGCTGGCCGGTATCGGTGACTCTCTGTTCTGGGGAACGTTGCGTGTCATCGCCACTGGCTTGGGTGTGTCGCTTGCTATGCAGGGTAACATTCTCGGCCCGCTTCTCTTCCTTGTCGTATTCAATGTTCCGCATTATCTGATTCGTTGGTTCTGCCTTAAATGGGGCTATGGATTCGGAACCAGTTTCTTGAGCAAGATCGAGAAATCTGGTCTTATGCCAAAGCTCACTATGGGGGCTGCAATTCTCGGTCTTATGGTTATCGGCGCTATGGTGCCCAACCTTGTATCGGTCAGCGTGGCTGGTTCTCTCGGTACCGGCGACAGTGCGCAGACTATCCAAAGCATCATCGACGGTATCATGCCGAGCCTGCTGCCGCTGCTTGTGACACTTGGAGTTTACGAACTCGTCCAGCACAAGGTCAAGATTGCTTGGATTCTCGTTATTCTCATGGCGGTTGGTATCGTTGGCTCCTTCTTCGGAGTGTTTGCAATCTAAATGGTTGATTTCGCCGTCTGGCCCAATTGAATTAGAAAGGTATATCTCATGGTTTCATTTGATGAACAGGCAATTCTCGATAACGGTGCTTATATCTACAATCAACGTGCCGAAATTGAACGCATTGCTGACGAAATTTGCGAAAAGGGTTTCGATTCGATTTTCTTCACCTCGTCAGGTGGCTCGCTTGCGATGATGCAGCCGTTTGACTATATGGTTTCTGTTATGTCCGATATTCCCGTCCAGTCCCAAGTTTCGGCAGATTTCCTCACGGTTGGCAATCGGCGCATCGGTAAGGGGACCTTGGCGTTCATGGCGTCCAAGTCGGGCGACACCAAAGAGACGGTCGCGGCGGCAAAGGCGGCAAAAGACGCAGGCTGCACCATTGTCTCTACGCTTGGCGTGGACGGTTCACCGCTTGGTGAACTTTCCGATTATGGAGTGATCTATAAGCAGGGCCGTCCTATGGAGCTCGTGCTGTACCTTCTGATTGGAAAGATTCTCAAGAACAGGGGCTTTTTCGATGACTACGATCGCTTCGCTGATGAGCTTGTGAATCTCCCCGCTGCTCTCGTTTCCGTCGGCAAGAACGCTGACGAGATGGCTCGCGCATATGCTCTGAAGCACAAGGACGATCCGTATCAGATTTGGATTGGTTCTGGCAATCTGTGGGGCCCCACGTATTCGTTTGCCATGTGTGTGCTCGAGGAGTCCCAATGGCTGCGCACCAAATCCGTTACATCGCCTGAGTTCTTCCATGGCACTATCGAACTTGTTGAGCCGGGCGTTTGTGTCGCGCTCGCAATGACGGAGGCGCAGACTAGGCCTCTTGATGAGCGCGTTGCACGCTTCTGTAAGCAATATGCGGATGATTTCACCGTATTCGATACACATGATTATGAGTTGCCGGGTATCAGTGATGAATTCCGCTGGATGCTTTCTCCGGTGGTGCTCAATGCCATTCTCTCGCGTGTGAGCAAGAATTTCGAGCAAATTCGTGACCATTCGCTCGACATCCGCCGTTATTACCGCAAGGTCGAGTACTAATAAAGACCGTATGTGATGGGAGGCGTTGAGGTGAAAATCGCAGCAATTGGTGACAACGTTATTGATCGCTATCTCAACAAAGACGTTATGTATCCTGGTGGCAATGCCGTAAACGTCGCTGCCCATGCAAGCATGCTTGGCGCACAGGCAGCGTATATTGGGGAGATCGGCAACGACCTGGGAGGGCGAATAATCACCGATGCCCTTTCTTCGCTGAACGTTGACCTTTCGCAATCATCTATGCCTGAAAAAGCGACAACCAAGACTTGCGATGTAAATGTTTACAACGGTGAACGTGTCGAAGTTGGTTACGATACGGGGGCTTGCTGGGCGCGCAAAACCCATATCACCGATTCTGATGTCAAGTTTCTTCAGGGATTCGATGCGGTTTTTACCAGCGTCAATGCAAAGCTGCAGGACGATGTGCACCTAGTTCAAGATCTTCCCGCTGTGGTGGTTTACGACTTTTCCGTTAAAGATAAGTATCGAACCGACGCATATTTCGATCTTGTTTGCCCTGCTACAACCCTTGGTCTGTTTTCCTGTTCCGGCGAGAGCGATCAACAGATTCAAGTTCTATTGAAGAGGGCCATAGAGCATGGTTGTCGCTACACGATTGCTACACGGGGATCTGCAGGGCCTGTGTTCTTTGACGGTTCCCGATGGTACCAGGGAAATATAAGACCCGTAGATGCGCTTGACACCATGGGCGCGGGAGATTCGTATATCACTGCGTTTGTTGTGAGCTGTCTCTCGCGTGGCTGGAGTAAAAAGCAACCGCTCGATGCGGAGATCATTCGGGATGCAATGGAATTCGCTGCTGACTATTCAGCTAAGAATTGCCTTAAACCCGGCGGCTTTGGATTCGAGCATAAACTCGCCGAGATGAAAGACGGCCAAGCTTCCATTTCCTAAAAAGGTATTTATTTAGGTCATTAAGTATTAATACGTAGTGAAATGACAAGTTGTCAATTGAAACGAATTTCACTCTATTAAACGAAGGGATATTAGATATGTTCAATTTCGATGAGCCTCGTTACGAGAAGGTTGTGAGCGATGCCCTCGCTCTCCGTCCTCAGATTGAGGCTGCCGTGGACGAGGTCTGCGAGCAGGGTTATTCCAACATCTTCTTCATTGGCTGCGGCGGCACCTGGGCCCACACGCTCCCGAT
>DAWCEJ010000285.1:0-6674 GCA_052274955.1 Collinsella sp. | reverse complement strand
GATGGTCACGGCCGACATGGGCGACGACATGCCCATCCAGCACAAGATTATTTCCAAGGCCGTCGAGAGCGCCCAGCACAAGGTCGAGAGCATCAACTTCTCCATGCGTAAGAGCGTTCTTGAGTACGACGACGTCATGAACAAGCAGCGCCAGGTCATCTACGCCGAGCGCAATAAGATTCTGGACGGCAAGGATCTGACCGACCACATCACCGAGGTCATGCACGATACCGTCTACCGCTGCGTGCAGGAGTTCTGCACCAAGGACAGTCACGATGGCGAGCGCGACCTGGAGGGCCTGCGCAAGTGGGTTGTGGAGCTCACCGGCCATATCGATACGCCCAAGTTCCCCGACGAGGATTATGAGGCCCTGGCTGCCGATGTCCTGGCTTACGTAGAGAAGTGCTACAACATGAAGGCCGAGCGCTTGGGCGAGGACCTGATGCGCGAGCTCAACGCCCAGGTCATGCTGCGCGTCATCGATACCCGTTGGATGAACTACCTGCAGGAGATGGACTACCTCAAGACCGGCATCGGCCTGCGCGGCTTTGGCCAGCGCGACCCGCTGGTCGAGTACAAGACCGAGGCCTACGGCGCGTTCCAGATACTCGTCGATACCATGTATGAGGATTACCTGCGCACGGTTCTGCGCATCGAGCTCAAAGCTGCCCCGCAGGCTGTGGAGCACAAGGAGGACCCCGCCCTTAAGGGTGCGCGCTTCTCTGGTCCCGCCGAGGTCGATGGTGACAACGGCGACTCGGTGCTGCGCAAGCAGGCGCAGGTGCAGGCCCGCACGGCTGTTCAAGGCGGACCGGCTGCCGTCAACAACGGTGGCAAGGTGACCACCTATCGCAAGTCCGAGAGCGACGATCCGTACGTCAACGTGGGCCGCAACGACCTTTGCCCCTGCGGTAGCGGCAAGAAGTTTAAGTACTGCCACGGCAGGAATCGTTAATGGCTGAGGCTTTAGAGGTAACGCCCGCCGAGCTGGACGCGTTCGCGGACCGGCTCGGCGAGGTCGAGTCGTATCTCCATCTGGACGAAAAGCGCACGCGCGTGACCGAGCTCGAGGCCAAAAGTGTTGCCCCTGGCTTTTGGGATGACGCCGACGCCGCCCGTGCCACCATGGAGGAGATCGCGCGTACCAAGGAAGATATCGCTGCCGTGGACACCGCGCGCGGCGAGCTTTCCGATGCCCGCGCCGCGCTGGAGCTTGCCGAGGAGATGGGGGATGACCCCGACGCCGCCGCCCTTCGCGAGGAGGCTGCCGCTACGGCAGAACGCCTGGCCCGCGCTATCGACGAGCTCGAGCTTTCGAGCTGGTTTACTGGTGAGTTCGATCACGGCGATGCTATTGTGACCATCAAGCCCGGACAGGGTGGTCTGGAGGCCCAGGACTGGACCTTCATGCTCTTTAAGATGTACATGAAGTACTGCCAGCGTCGCGGCTGGAAGGTCACGATTAACGACTGCCCCGCGGCTGAGGTCATCGGCATCGACCGTGCGACCTTTACCGTCGAGGGCAAGGACGCGTTTGGCATGCTGCGCGCCGAGGCCGGCGTCCACCGTCTGGTGCGCATCAGCCCCACCGACGACAAGAAGCGCCGCCAGACCACGTTTGCCGGCGTCGAGGTCATTCCCGTGCTGCCTGACGATATCGACATCGAGATCAGTCCCGACGATATCCGCGTGGACGTGTATCACGCGAGCGGCCCGGGCGGCCAGGGCGTCAACACCACCGACTCCGCCGTACGCGTAACGCATTTTCCCAGCGGCATTGTGGTCACCTGCCAAAACGAGCGCAGCCAGATTCAAAACAAGGCCGCGTGCATGCAGATCCTCAAGGCTCGCCTGTATGAGATCGAGCTCGAGAAGCGCGCCGAGGCGCTCGATGAGATCCGAGGGCCCAAGACCACGATCGGTTTTGGCAACCAGATTCGCAGCTACGTGCTCTACCCGTACCAGATGGTCAAGGACCTGCGCTCGGGCGTGGAGACCAGCAACGTCGAGGCCGTTCTTGACGATGGTGACCTGGATCCGTTTGTGATCGGCTATCATCGCTGGGCCACCGGCGAGGCCGATGCGGAGTAGGGTCCGCACGGATAACCTCACAGAAAGTTCCCCGTGCTGTTTTCCTGTGTTTGACCCCTGTTGAGAGGGTGATTATGCAGGAAAACAGCCTGTTTTGATGAAGCGCCGTCTGAGAAGGAGTCACATGACGTATTTCTTTATCGCCTGTGCTCCCCAAATCGGCCCCCATTTACCGCTCACAGACAAAAATCGACCGTTTGCCGCTAATTAGATCCACTGTCTTTTACAAGTGACTTCTCATCTGCTAGTCTTTACCGCAGCTGCAAGGTTGTTACTCGTCCGAGGCTTCACTTGCCAGAGTTTCCGCTTTGGCTTGGGTCTCGGTTTTTTTTATGCCTCGATTCTGCCATGCGGGGAAATCGACGATGAGTGACAAGGAAGGGCAGCTGTGAAGGTCATTAAGAACATCAACAACAACGTGTCCCTGTGCTTGGATAGCACGGGCACCGAGGTTGTGGCCTTCGGAAAGGGCATCGGCTTCAAGCGGCCGCCCTATGAGATCAGCCTGTCCGAGATCGACAAGACCTTCTACGGTGTAAGCGAAGCATACGCCCAGATGGTGCAGGATATTCCTGTTGAGGTCCTCAACGCTGCCGACCGCATTGTCGACTACGCAAAAAAGACGCTTCCGGTAACGCTGAGTCCGAATATCGTTTTTACCCTCGCAGATCACATCAACTTCGCCATCCAGCGCGCTATTCAGCAGATGAGCTTTAATTTGCCCATTACGCAGGATTTGCAGCATCTGTTCGGGCGTGAGGTCCAGGTCGGGCGCTATGCCGTCGAGCTTATTCGAGCTGATCTTCACATTGCTCTTCCTGAAGAGGAGTCGTTTTACATCGCGCTGCATATTATCGGGGCCGAGGCCCGCGAGGCCGGAGCACGCGCCGAGTCGAACGAGCAGCATATCGAGCGCATCGTGACGCTTATCGAGCGCGACCTTGCCGTTTCCATCGATCGCGATGAATTTAGCTACGCGCGATTCGTTTCGCATATGCACTACCTCATCAAGCGCTGCCAGGATTCTGAAGATGCGGTCCAGGAAAACGAGGGGCTCTACGAGTCCCTCCGAGCGCTTTATCCCGATGCCGCGCGTAGCGCGACCCATGTCGGCACCTATCTTGAACAGGCCTTGGGTATTAATCTCTCCGATGAGGAGCTCGCCTATCTCATCATGCATATCGTACGTCTCTGTAAGGGGAAGGGGTCCGGTACAGGCACGTTGTGATGCCCGCAGTGGCTGCGCCTCGGCGCTCGTTGAAATCATATATCCCATGAGGATTGTGACCGGTAATGCGGGCTTTACCTCCAGGACGCAACGAAGATTCGCTGCAGTCTGGAGGTTTCTTTTTTAGGAAGCATCGCGGTAGTGCACGCCGTGTGGCTTTACGAGATATTGAAATGGAAGTTGGATTCGTTTGGAGGATTCCATGGCACGAAAGAACAACAAGTTCGCCGCGCTTTCCCACGATATCGTGGGCCTTATGGGCGGTAAGGATAACATCACGTGGTTTTCGCATTGCGTGACTCGCCTTCGCTTCACTGTCAAAGATCGAGGTCTTGTCGAGAAGGGCAAGATCGAGGCGATCTCGGGCGTTATGGGCTCGCAGTGGTCGGGTGAGCAGTATCAGGTGATCATCGGACCGGATGTTGCCGATGCCTATGCGGCGATTTGCGCCGAAAACGCCATGGAGGCTGCCGACGCCGTTGAGGAAAACCTTGATGGAGACATGGCGCACTCAAAGAAGCGTTTTTCGCTCAACGCGGTGATCGACGGTATTTCCGGCTGCATCACGCCTCTTATTCCCCTGCTTATGGGTTCGGGTATGATCAAGGTCGTTCTTGCGTTGGCGGCTCAGTTCGGTTTGCCTGTGACGGATCCCACGTATGTGACCTTGAATTTCGTTTCGGACGCCGCCTTTTATTTCCTGCCCATCGCTGTTGGCGTGACGGGTGCCAAGAAGTTCGGGGCAAACGTCGGCATGGGCATCATCCTGGGCGGCATGCTCGTGCACCCCACCTTCGTGCAGATGGTTGCCGACGGTGCTCCGGGTTCGGTTTACGGCATTCCCATCACGGGGTTCAAGTACGCGAGTACCGTTATCCCTATGATTATTACAATGTTTGTTTGCGGGTATGTCGAGCGCTTTATGGCGAAGATCTCCCCTGCGCCCATTCGCGGCATGCTTGAGCCGATGCTCACCCTGCTCGTGATGGCCCCGATCACGCTGTGCGTCATCGGTCCGCTCGGCGGCTTCCTCGGCAACTACATGGCCGACTTCATCATGTGGGTCTACAACACCATCGGATTCCTCGCTATCGGTATTCTCTGCTGCTTGCACCCGCTCTTGGTCATGACGGGTATGCACACCGCCCTCATCCCCTTTGTCACCCAGTCCTTCGCAACCATGGGCTTCGATCCTATCTTCGGCGCGCAGCAGCTCGTTTCCAATATGAATGAGGGCATTGCCTCGCTCGTCGTGAGCCTGAAGTCCAAGTTTGATCCCGAGCTTCGTTCGAACGCCATGGGCGCCGCAATTACCGCGCTCGTGGGCGGCGTCACCGAGCCTGCACTATACGGCGTGAACCTCAAGCTCAAGACCCCGCTTATGGCGGTTATGATCGGCAATCTTTGCGGAGGCCTGTATTGCGGCCTTATGGGTATCCTTCGCTATTCCTATGGTGGCTCGAACCTGCTCGGTCTGGCGGTCTTTATCGGCGACAAGCCCAACAATCTTCTCAACATGTGTATCGCCGTGGTAATCGGCGCGGTCGTGACCTTTATCTCCGCTTGGCTGCTGTATAAGCCTGAACAGAAGGTGGCTGACTCGGTGGCCGACGCCTCGACCGTAGTCGAGTAACGGGGATGACGAACATGACGAACATCAATGCGTTTCCCGAAGGGTTCCTGTGGGGTTCCGCGGTGGCGGCAAACCAATGCGAGGGCGCTTGGGATGTGGACGGCAAGGTACCGAGCATCGCAGACTGCCTGACGCGCGGTAGCATCGACGAATCGCGCCGCATCCTGCTCGATATGCCAGAAGGGGAGGATTACCCCTCGCATCGAGCGGTGGATTTCTACCACCGCTACGAGGAGGATATCGAGCTGATGGCCGAGATGGGGCTTAAAGCCTTTCGTATGTCCATCAATTGCACGCGCATCCTTCCGGATTTGAATGCGGCTCCGATCGAGGAGGGCCTGGCATACTACGAACGTGTATTTCGCTCCCTGCGCGAGCACGGCATCGAGCCCGTTGTGACGCTTTGTCATAATGACCAGCCTCTCGCCTTTACAAAGGAGTTCAACGGCTGGGCAGATCGACGCATGATTGACTACTTTACGCAGTTCTGCGAGATTGTGTTCACACGCTATAGCGGGCTCGTGACCTACTGGCTCATGTTCAACGAGCTGAATATCATGACGCGTCGCACAGGCAACTGGCATCATGCGGGCATTATCCACGAAGGTACGACTTGCTTTGCCGATCAAGTTGACGATCCGGTGCAGCGTTACCAGGCCCTGCATCACTTGTTTGTGGCGAGTGCCCGCGCCGTGCAGATCGGTCGCAAAATCGATGACCGATATCGCTTCGGAACGATGATTACCGCGTCAATCTACTACCCGTTCACATGCGACCCTGAGGACGTGATGTATGCGCACCAGCGCACGCAGCTCGAGAATCACTTCGTTACGGACGTGCAGGTAAAGGGCATGTATCCGTACTATATGAAGCGCGTCTTCAAGGAGTTGGGGGTCGACCTCGTCATAGAGGAGGGGGATCTGGAACAGATTCACGACGGCCACGTGGACTTCATCAGCTTCTCTTACTATGGGACGACCGCGCTTACCACGCACGACGCGGGGGAACAGTCGCTGGGCAATATGACGTCGGGTGTGCGCAATCCGTACCTGCCTGTTACCCAGTGGGGTTGGGGCATCGACGCCATGGGTCTGCGCTATACGCTCGGATGCTTGTACGATCGCTACCAGGTGCCCCTGCTTATCGTGGAAAACGGCATCGGTGCGGTGGACGAGCTTGTTCCCGACGGCAAGGGATCGTATACGGTGCATGACGACTATCGTATCGACTACCTGCGTCGTCATATCGAGCAGATGGCTTTGGCACTTGAGGACGGCGTCGACCTCATCGGCTATACGACGTGGACGGCTATGGACATCGTGAGCCTAGGCACCGGTGAGTTCAAGAAGCGCTACGGTTTCATCTACGTCGATTGCGACGAGCGGGGTAACGGTACGCTGGACCGTTATCGCAAGGACTCGTTCCATTGGTATAGACGTGTAATTGAAAGTAACGGCACCGACCTTGGTGATGCCGATGTCTAGCGCCACGGCGCACGGACATGAGGCGGCGGGACGTTCCCGCCGCCTCGGCATGTTGGTGCGATGCTGTATTTGCTTTGGCTGCTCGGTCGGCTTGGTCAACGACTGCCTGGGCATCTTCACTACCTCGATTGTTGCCGACTTATCGATTGGCGTCGGTGAATTCTCGATCGTGATGACGTTGGCGAATATCGCGACGGCCTTCACGACGCTGTTTGTTTCGCGTCTACTCGGTCGGGTG
>DAWCEJ010000284.1:0-4322 GCA_052274955.1 Collinsella sp. | reverse complement strand
TACGACCTCAAGCGCCGCATCGGCGTGGTGCCGCAACAGGTGGCGGTGTTCGACGAGCTCACCGTGCGCGAGAACATCGACTATTTCTGCAGTCTCTACGTCAACGACCGCAAGCGCCGCCGCGCGCTGGTGGACGAGGCGATCGACTTTGTCGGCTTGGGCGACTTTACGAAGTTCCGCCCCGGCAAGCTCTCGGGCGGCCTGGCGCGTCGCCTCAACATCGCCTGCGGCATCGCGCACAAGCCCGAGCTCATCTTCTTTGACGAGCCCACGGTGGCGGTCGACCCGCAGAGCCGCAATGCCATCCTGGAGGGCATCTGCCGCCTGCGCGACGAGGGCGCCACGGTGGTGTATACCAGCCATTACATGGAGGAAGTCGAGCAAATTTGCAGCCGCATCATGATCATGGACGGCGGCCGCGTGCTGGCGCAGGGCACCAACGACGAGCTCAAGCGCATGATTCAGATGGGCGAGAAGATTGTAATCGAGGTCGGCGAGGTTCCGAGTGCGGCGCTCGGTGCCGTCGCAAGCCTGCCGCACGTTCTGGACCTGTCGGCGACGGCGGGCCAGCTCACGTTTTCGTGCGAGGCGAGCCCGCATAACCTGACGGACATTCTCGATGTGCTGCGCTCTCATGACGTGGCGCTCGGCCGCATTTATTCTGAACCGCCGACCCTCAACGACGTGTTCCTCGAGATCACCGGCCGCGAGCTGCGCGACTAGGGGGCAGCCATGTTCAACACCATCATCACCACGGTCAAGACGCTGCTGCGTCGGCCGAGTACATGGGTTTGGGGCGCGGTCTTTCCCGTCGCGCTTTCCACGATGTTTATGTTTATGTTTGCGAACCTCAGCTCCGACGGCACGGTCGACCCGGTGCCGGTGGCCGTCGTAGCGGATGAGGCCTGGGACGCCTCGACCTTTAAGGACGTGGCGACCTCGCTTGCCAAGGAAGGCGACGACCAGCTGCTCGAGATCCACGAGTGCGACGACGCAGCCGACGCGAACCGTGCGCTTAAGGCCGGCGAGGTCGCGGGCATCTATACGGTCGACGACGCGGGTACGCCCAAGCTCACGCTGCTTTCGAGCTACGACGGCTCGCGTGCCACGTCGGTGCTCACCGATCGCAGCATCCTGGAGACGGTGGCGAGCTCGTATACGCAAAATGCCGAGCTCATGAGCCAGATTGCCCAGGACAACCCGGCGGCGCTCGCCGACCCGGAGGCGGTTGCGCGCGCCCTGTCGCTCGAGGGCGGCACCCGCCGCGTGAGCCTTACGCGCGCCACGCCCGACGGTACGACCATCTATTATTACGCACTCTTTGGCCTGGTCTCGATGATGTCTGCCGAGTTTGCCGCTTTGAGCGTCGTCGATTTGCAGCCCAATCTGTCGGGCCTTGGCGCGCGCCGCTGCGTGGGCGGCCTTTCCAAGACGGCGTCGCTGGCCGGTATCTTTGTGGGCTCGTGGCTGGTCTCCTTCGCCTCGATGGCGATCGCGATCGGCTACGTGCGCCTGGTCGTGGGCGTCGACTTTGGCGGGCGCGAGGGGCTGTGCCTGGTGGGCGGTGCCGCTTCCGCGCTTGCCGCCACGGGCCTGGGACTCTTTGTGGGCACGCTTCCCGTTAAGGGCGGCAAGGCGTCCAAGTCGGGCATCCTCACGGGCTTTGCCACCACGTGCGCCCTGTTCGCCGGCCTCTACGGCGAGCCGGCGATGGCGCTTGCCGACGACGTCGCCCGCGCCTGCCCGGCCGAGTGCTGGCTCAACCCCGTCAAGCTCATCTGCGACATGTTCAACCGTCTGTATTTCTTTGAGGATCTGGGGCCCTTTGCCGTTCGCGCCGGCGCGCTGGTCCTCATGGCCCTGGTGTTTGTCGCCGCCGCCACGCTGATCTTTGGAAGGAGCCGCTATGAGCACCTTTAAGACCGCGCTTCGCATGGCGCTGGCGCACCCGTTCTACCTGCTCATCTATATGGTGTTCATTTCGCTCATGGGTGTGTTTATCGCGGCCTCCGTCAGCTGGAATTCGTCGCAGCTTACCGAGTACGAGCCCTACGACGCCAACGTGATCGTGGTCGACCGCGACGACAGCGGTCTTTCGCGGGCGCTTACCAAGCACCTGGGTTCGCGCTTTGACCTGGTCACGGGCGTCGGCGACGACACGTATGACCTTGCCGATGCGCTCTCCAAGAGCAACAGCGCCAAGGGCAGCGCCGATTGCGTGTTCTTTATCCCGGAGGGGTTTGAGGACGATCTTGTTGCAGCCGCCCGTGCGGGGGAGGCCCTGCCCAAGCTCGATGTGACCTACGGCTCCGGCACCATGGCGGCGGCGCTTTCGTCTGCCGAGGCCTCGCGGTGGGTCTCGCTCGCGGGCGCTGCGGCTGCGCTTGAACCCGCTGCCTCTAACGGTGACGTCGCCAAGGCCGCCGAGCATGCCGCCGCAAAACGCGCGGAGGTCAAGATCGAGCAGGTTAAGGTTAACTCGACTGCCGCTGCCACGCTCAAGTCGTACTTCAACTTTGGCGCGTACGCGATCATCTCGTCGGTCATCGTGTCGGTGGGGCTGGTGTTCTCGGGCATGAACGAGCCCGAGCGCGTGCGCCGCATGGAGGCCGCCCCGCTCTCCGAGCGCCAGCGTTCGCTTGCCGTGTTTGCGGCCGCTGCCGTGCTCACTGTCTGTATTTGGCTTGTGTCGAGCATGATGGGCGTCGTGGGCTTTGCCGGCGCGGTCGCCGAGGTCGGCGTGGGGCGCGTGTGCCTGGCGCTGGCGGCAACGTTTGCCCTGGCGTGCACGCCGCTGGCCGTTGGCTTTACGCTGTCGAGCCTGGGCGCTCGCGAGGAGTTGCTCAACGGCGTGGGCAACTTGCTCGGCTTGCTCATGACGTTTTTGGGCGGCGCCTGGATGCCGCTGTCGCTGATGGGTCCGGCCGTGCAGACGGCGGCGCACTTTGTGCCGACGTATTGGGTGAGCGACGCGATCGGCAAGGCGCTTGCCTCGGACCTGACGTCTGCCGCGCTGGGCGACATCGCCTGCGACCTGGGCGTCACAGTGCTCTTTGCCGCGGCCATCGCCGCCGTAGGCCTAGCCCTCGCCCACAACAAATCCCGCGTCTAGCCACCTAGTCATTGGGGACAGTCTTTGCCGATTCGCCGGCTCGCCGGCAGGGCTGGCAGGGACTGTCCCAATATGTCGGCACTTGGGGACCACTCATTGGGGACAGACTTAAATGAGCGATTTCACTCATTTAAGTCTGTCCCCAATGAGTAGGTTGGAAAAAAGCCGCGCCTGCCGCTTAAAAATAGTTCGCCGGGGTTTACTATTAGCCTAGAAAAGTAGCAGAAGGCTAACAACGGGGGATAGCATGGCGACAAAGCAAGCCTATGTCCAGGTCAAAGGGCTCAAAAAGCACTACGGCGACGGTGATGCGCGCCTGACGGTACTCGATGGCATCGACACGTCTATCAACCGCGGCGAGATCTGCGTCATGCTGGGGCCCTCGGGCTCGGGCAAGTCGACCTTTCTCAACCTGATCGGCGGCCTGGAGGATGCCGACGGCGGCTCCATCATGGTGGACGGCTGCGACCTCACCGTGCTCAAGCCTACCGATCTGGGCGAGTATCGCCGCCGCGAGCTGGGCTTTGTGTTCCAGTTCTACAACCTGGTGCCCGATCTCACCATCAAGGAGAATATCGAGGTCACGGCGCACCTGTCCAAAAACCCGCTCAATGTCGACGACCTGCTACGCTCGCTGGGCCTCTACGAGCACCGCAACAAGTTCCCGCGCCAGGTTTCGGGCGGCCAACAGCAGCGCTGCGCCATCGGCCGTGCGCTCGTCAAAAACCCAGGCCTGCTGCTGTGCGACGAGCCCACGGGCGCGCTTGACTACAAGACGTCCAAGGAAATCTTGCAGCTCATGGAGGATGTCAACCGCACCTACGGCTGCACCATCATCATTGTCACCCACAATGCCGCCATCGCGCGCATGGCCAATCGCGTGCTGCGCCTGCGCGACGGGCGCATCGTCGAGGATGAGCTCAACGAGTCGCCCGTCGCGGCCGCCGAGCTCGATTGGTAGGCGGCGCCATGACACCTCTCGCAAAACGTCTCCCGCGCGAGCTGCGCCGCAATATCGGCAAGTACCTGGGCATCTTTTTGCTTATGTGCGGAAGCATCGCCCTTACCTCGGGCTTTTTGCTCGCGGCGCATTCCATCGGTTGTCTTATCGACGACATGCGCGATGCGTACACGATTGAGGACGGCCGCGTGACCACCTCCTTCGAGGCTACCGACGAGCAGCTCAAGGCCGCCGAGGACGCGGCCAGTG
>DAWCEJ010000283.1:0-2254 GCA_052274955.1 Collinsella sp. | reverse complement strand
CTGCTCCTGGTTCTTGAGAGCGATCTTGACCAGGTTGTTCTTGTAGACCTTCATCTCGGCGCCGCACTCGCGAAGCTGATGACGCAGCTCCTGAGCCTGCTTAACCGTCAGACCGTTGTAGTTGACGACGAACAGACCGGCGTTCTCGGCGATACGGGACTCGATCTCTGCAACCTTGTCGATTTTGTACTGCTGGGGCATGAATTACACCTCCTCGAATTCTTTCCGGGCACGGTCCGCCACAAGGACGTGACGGGGGCATGTCCAAAAAGAAAGCCCCCGCGCTGCATGAGCGACGGGGGCGAGAAGACATATCTACTCGACCACCTCGGCTGGCGGGATATCCCATTAAGCTCGCGGGCGATGCCCGTTTGCACCGGCTGTCTCTGGCAGCGGATTCGTGCGTGAACCGAAAGTATTATGGCGGGGACCCCGGCGTCGGTCAACGGGAAACCGGGCTGCACACAATTCCACCATCCGGCCGCGCCGCCGAAGGCCAGGCGCAAGGTTTTCGCTCGGTCAGGTCCTGAGCTCGCACGAAGAGCACATTAAGTGCTCTTCGGCTCGTGCGGAATCTACGAAAACCTTGCGCCTGGCCTTCGGCGGCGCGGCCTGCGGTGACTTTGGGGCAGCCCGGTTTCCCGTTGGCCGGAGCCCCCACTCATAAGCCTTAAGTCGGTGGGCTGATATGTTGCGTCCCTGATGGCTACAAGGTTGAAAGGAAGGTGGACAGGCGGCGGAGGCCTTCGTCCAGGTCTTTATCGGAAACGCAATAGCTGAGGCGGACGTGGCCTTCGGTGCCGAAGCAGTCGCCCGGGACTAGGGCTACGTTTGCCTCTTCGATGGCTTTGGTGCAGAAGTCTTCGCTGGTTAGGCCGAACTTTTTGATGCTCGGGAAAGTGTAGAAGGCTCCTGCGGGCTCTACTACGTCGAGGCCCATGGCGTTTAAGGCTGCGAGTACGCGTTCGCGGCGGGCTCGGTAGACTTTGAGCATGGGGGTTGGGTCGACGGTCAGGGCTCGGGCTGCGGCGTCCATTTCGAAGGAGACAGCACTCGATACTAAGTATTGGTGAGCCTTTGCGATCTCGGCGATGACGGGGGCTGCCGCTGCGAGCCAGCCCAAGCGCCAGCCGGTCATGGCCCAGGGCTTGGAGAAGCTCTCGATGACCACCGTCTGGTCGCGCAGCTCCGGGTGGCGCTGGGCAAAGCGCTCGTAGCCATCCACATAGACCAGACGGTTGTATACGTCGTCGCAGACTACGTAGATGCCCGCCTGCTCTGCCACGCGCGCCACGGCGTCGAGCGATGCCGTGTCGAGGATGCAACCCGTGGGATTGTTGGGCGAGCAGATGACGATGGCCTTGGTCGCCGGGGTCACACAGGCGCGAAGCGCATCCTCGTCAATCTGGAATTGCGCAGGCTCCGTATCCAAAAAGACAGCCTTGGCGTGATTGGCCACGACGATGCTCTCGTACAGGCCAAAGGCCGGCGTGGGGATGATGACCTCGTCGCCGGGGTTGAGCATAGCCATAAATGTTGCCGACAGTGCCTCGGTCGCGCCGTCGGTCAGGATGACCTCATCGGCGGAAAACGCCAGGCCCGCGTCATCCATATATTCGGACAGTGCATCACGCAGGGCGGGGCGACCGTTGTTGGGCGGATAGTGCGTGTCACCGCGGTCCAGCGCGGCGGTCACCTCGGCGCTAATCACATCGGGCGTGGGAAAATCGGGCTCGCCGAGCGCGAGCGCGATACACCCCGGATGCTGGGCGGCGAGCGCGTTAATCCGGCGGATACCGGAGGGCTTGAGCATGGCAAGCGAGGTATTCATGGGCAGACGCATGGCGTTCCTTTCGTAAGGGTTGCACTAGGATAGCGCGGCGGGGCGCCACCAGACGGTGTAACCTAAACGGAAACGAGCCGGAAAGGAGATGGCATGGAGACGACCGCGCGCGGCGACTTACCAAAAACACTGCACACCATTGCGTATATCAGTATTCCCAATAGCGCCGATCTTGATTTTTTGCTCTGGGACCTGCAGGATGCCATCGCCGCCTATGCTCAACTTTCCGGCACCGCACTCCCCCGCCCGGTCGACTTGAAGGCAAATGACGCCGGCAGCGTTGCCGATGGCATCGTGCTGGCCATTGAAGATGTGGCTGACGATGAGACGTTGACTGCTATCGAGCAGGCGCTTGAGCGCTTTGGCGGTACGGGAACGCGCGGCTATGCCGCGATTCGAGCCGCACAAGAG
>DAWCEJ010000282.1:0-6190 GCA_052274955.1 Collinsella sp. | reverse complement strand
GTGCTGCAAAAGAACGTGCTGTTTACGGGCACCGTGCGCGAGAATCTGCAGTGGGGTGCGCCCGATGCTACCGACGAGGAACTGCTGCGTGCCTGCCGCGCGGCGTGCGTGGACGAGTTTCTGGACCGCATCGGCGGGCTGGATGGCGAGTTGGGCCAGGGCGGAGCCGGTGTTTCGGGCGGGCAGAAGCAGCGCCTGTGCATCGCGCGCACGCTGCTCAAACATCCGCGCGTGCTCATTTTTGACGACTCCACCAGCGCGGTCGATATGGCGACCGACGCCAAGATCCGCGAACAGATCGCACAGATTCCCGATACGACCGTGATCATCATCGCCCAGCGCATCGCGAGTGTGATGGATGCCGATCGCATTGTGGTGCTGGACGACGGCCGTGTCCATGGCGTGGGCACGCACGAGGAGCTGCTGGCGGGTGACAACATCTACCAGGAGATTTACGCCTCACAGATGGAGTTCGCGGGGGATGCCGGCGACGCCGACGACGCGGATGATCCGTTCTCCTCCGTCGCGTGCGGATCGCTTCAGGCTCAGAAAGGAGGTAAGCGTCATGCCTAAGACATCAGCTCAGGCCCGCCCGGCCAATCTGGGGCAGACGCTCCGCCGCCTGCTCAGCTATATGGGCCACGCCAAGTTCTCGCTGCTGGCGGTGGGCGTGCTCGCCTCTATCGCCGCCATCGCGAGCCTTGCCGGCACCTACATGGTGCGCCCCATCGTCAACGGCTTGGCTACGGGCGGGGGGGAACTGCTCACCAAGCAGGTTCTCTTTACGGCTGCCATCTACGCCGCGGGCGTGCTCTCGGCCCTGGGCTATTCGCAGATCATGGTGCGCGCAGCCCAGCGCGTGGTGTCCGACATCCGTCGCGACCTGTTCGCGCATATCCAGACGCTGCCGCTCAGCTATTTCGACAGCACGCGCTCGGGCGACATCATGAGCTTCTTTACCAACGACGTCGACACGGTCTCCGAGGCGCTCAACAACAGCTTTGCCAACGTGATTCAGGCGACCATCCAGGTCATCGGCACCACGGCCATGCTCATCATCCTCAACTGGCAGCTCACGATTATCACGCTCGTGTGCGATGCGGCCATCGTGCTGTACGCGCGCTACTCGGGTATCCGCTCCAAGCGCTTCTTTGCCGCCCAGCAGGCGTCACTCGGCGACTTGGACGGATACGTTGAGGAGATGGTCTCGGGTCAAAAGGTCATCAAGGTCTTTAACCACGAGCAGGCCAACGTGGCCGGTTTTGACACGCGCAACCAGGAGCTGCGCCGCACCGGTGGCGCCGCGCAGGCCTATGCCAACTCGATGGTGCCCATGACCGTGGTGATCGGGTATGCCAACTACGCGATCGTTGCGGTGGCGGGCGGCATGCTCTGCATCAACGGTCTGGCCGACGTGGGTGCGCTCGCGAGCTACCTGGTCTTTGTGCGCCAGGCGGCCATGCCCATCAACCAGTTTACGCAGCTGGGCAACTTTTTGCTCAACGCGCTGGCCGGTGCCGAGCGCCTGTTTGCCGCGATGGACCTGGAGCCCGAGGTGGACGAGGGCTGCGTGGAGCTGGTACAGACGGGCGAGTCCGCATGGGCGTGGAAGATTCCCGAAGGTCGTGGCGTGGGCGCATACGGCCATCTGCACGACGTGGCCTCGGTCGATGACGCGGGCCGTGCGGTGGCGGCCGACGGCACCGAGCTTGTCACCGGCCTGGTGCCGCTTGCCGGCGACGTGCGCTTCCATGCCGTGGACTTTTCCTACGTGCCGGGTACGCGCGTGCTCACGGACCTCAACCTGTTTGCCAAGCCGGGGCAAAAGATCGCCTTTGTGGGTTCGACGGGCGCCGGAAAGACGACCATCACCAACCTCATCAACCGCTTCTACGAAGTCGATGATGGCGAGATCACGTACGACGGCATCGACGTCAAGCACATCGCCAAGGCCAGCTTGCGTGGGTCGCTCGGCATTGTGCTGCAGGATACGCACCTGTTTAGCGGCACCATTGCGCAGAACATCCGTTTTGGCAAGCTCGACGCGACCGATGAGGAGGTGCGCGCCGCCGCCGAGGCCGCTTGCGCCGACTCGTTTATCCGCCGCCTGCCGCAAGGCTACGACACGCCGGTCACGGCCGACGGTGCCAACCTGTCGCAGGGCCAACGCCAGTTGCTCGCCATCGCGCGCGTGGCCGGGGCCGATCCGCCGGTGCGCATCTTGGACGAGGCCACGAGCTCCATCGACACGCGCACCGAAAAGCTCATCGAGCGCGGCATGGACCGCATCATGCGCGGGCGCACCACGTTTATGATCGCGCACCGCCTGTCCACCGTCCGCGACGCCGACGCGATCATGGTCCTCGAGCACGGCCGCATCATCGAACGCGGTACCCACGAGGAGCTCCTCGCGTTGCACGGGGAGTACTGGCAGCTGGCACATGGCTTGAAAGAGCTGGATTAACCCGTTCGGGCACGGTACTTTGGCCCTCCATGCTCCTCACCCCGCCTCAAACCGTCCCAACATTCGACGTTTTTCTCGATTTTGAGAAAAAGCATCGAATGTTGGGACGGTTTTTCTGTCATCCGATCGGGTGGAATCGCTAACTTGCATGCGAAGGTGTGCGAATCCGCGAGCAGGGGAATAAGGTTGGTTATCCGACCCATTGGAGGGCTCATGGACCTGCCGATCGTCCTGTCCCATAAGACTGCCTGGCTGTACCACAACGTGGCGCGCCCATCTGAGCCGCTTTCGCGAGCAAGCAGTCTATACGATGAGGACTCGATTGCCAGCGAGGCGCAGTCGACCGCGGACCTGCCCAAACTGGGGCTAGATGCCAAGGGGCTGAGAATATCTGCGGCGGTCGAGATCGTTGCCGACTATCTGGCCTCACTTGGCATTCCGCATGAGGAGCTCGATCGTATCGACACGCTGGTCAGCTTCGATTTTGAACGCTCTCGGCCGGCGGGTCTCCGACGCCACGTGTTTGGGGCACCCATACCTTCGGATCATCTTATCGAGGTGGCAGAGGGTCTCTTGGTGGTTGACGAGGCCATGTGTTTTGTCCAGGCGGGCTCGTGGATGAGTGAGCCCGAGCAGCTGGAATATGGGTATGAAATCTGCGCCCGATACCATTTGAATCATTTGTCGTCAGGCGATTATATCGAGATGGGGCAGAGGTATGCCGTTGTCGACTTGGTCGCTTATTGCGATGAGAACCGATCTCGTCAGGGGGCTACACGTGCGGCTGCCGTGCTCAAACGCGTGCACGATGGTGCGCGGTCGCCCATGGAGACGGCCACCGCGATCATGGTCGTCGCGAAGCGTTCCCAGGGCGGGCTCGGGTACACCAGGGTTGAGCTCAACCATCGGGTCGATGTTCCCAACGAGTTCAAATATCTCGCTAAGGCTGGGTATTTCGAGATCGATGTATATGCACCTGCGAGCGGTACGGGGATTGAATACAACGGCTCGGACCATCTCGATAAGCAGCGCAGTGCGTCGGACGCGGAGCGTATGACCGTGCTGAGCGCGCTGGGCTTTAAGATGATCGTTCTCACCGGGACCCAGTTTGCCCATCAGCTGCAATTGCACCGGGCGATGAACGCCATTGCACTCGCTATGGGCCTCAAGTGCGACCGAAGCGAGACGTTCCAGAAACGGCAGAATGACCTGCGGGAATTCGTGATTCGGCACTGGAGCGGCGGCCTTTAGGGGCGTCTGGCTCGTCTTCCGAGCCCTGCGGACACCTAAACCGTCCCAACATTCGACGTTTTTTGCCAATATCGGGAAAAGCATCGAATGTTGGGACGGTTTGAATGCTGAGGATGGGCTCGGGAAGCCCTTCTTGCTCGAATGGCCTGTCCTGTCGTACGCGTGTCGACCCGGTTCCCGTGTGCGGTACTATATTCCCCGAAGAATAAATCGCTGCGCGAGGGGGGATTGCGTGGACGAGCGCCTGCAACATGATGGTTTTGGCCGCGATATCAACTACCTGCGCATTGCCGTGACTGACAAGTGTAATTTCCGCTGCATCTACTGCATGCCTGCCGATGGCGTGGCGCCGCGCGCGCATGACGAGCTGCTTAGCGCCGAGGAAATCGCACGCTTTGTGCGTCTGGTGGCGGGGGAGGGCATTCGCCGCGTGCGCCTGACGGGTGGCGAGCCGCTGGTCAGCCGTCGCATTATCCCGCTCATTCGCGACATCCGCGCGATCCCGCAGATCGAGGATATCTCGCTCACCACCAACGGCGCGCTGCTGCCCAAGCTGGCGCCGCAGCTCAAAGACGCCGGGCTCGACCGCGTCAACATTTCGCTCGACACTCTCGACCCCGCGCTCTTTGGAAAGATCACGCGCCTAGGTCGGCTCGAGCAAACCATGGCCGGCATCGATGCGGCGCTAACCTGGGGCTTTGAGCCGGTTAAAGTCAACTGTGTGGTCGTGCGCCGGCTCAACCAGGATGTGGCTTCCCTCGCACGGCTCACGGTTGACCGTCCCATTCACCTGCGCTTTATCGAATACATGCCCATTGGCGACGAGCACACGAGTTCGCATTGCGCTGTGGACCCGCATGCGCCCACGCTCAATCCCGAGCTGTGGGACGCGAGCGACACCGTACCGAGCGATGAGCTGCGGGCACGCATCAATATCGGCGCCGCTGCGGTTGGCTTGGGTGAGCTTGAGCCACTCGGCATCAACGACGCCCCCGCCGGTGCCGGTCCCGCGCGCTACTGGCGCTTTCCGGGCGCGGCTGGCACGGTCGGTTTCATTAGCGCCATGTCCAATCATTTTTGCGCGAGCTGCAACCGCCTGCGCCTGACGGCGGACGGCAGCGTGCGCCCCTGCCTGTTCAGCGATGCCGAGTATTCGGTTCGCGAGGCGCTGCGCCGTGGTGATGATATGCAGGTACTTTCGATTTGGCGCGATGCCGTGGCCCACAAACCGCAGGAACACGCGATAATTGAGGGCACGCAACGATTTATGTCCCAAATCGGAGGATGATCATATGGCCAAGAGCAGGTACGCCGATGCCACCAAGGCCGCTCGCAGGGCCGCGATGTCTGCCCACAAAGCCCCGTCTGCCAGCAAAGACGCCGCGTCCACGGTCGCGCAGCCGTCCGCGAGCGACAACGCCGCCGAGCCCGCCCGCGATGCCCGCCGCGACGAACTGACGCACGTGGACGCCAAGGGCGAGGTGCGCATGGTCGACGTTTCCGACAAGGCCGAGACACACCGCATCGCTATCGCCGAGGGCACCGTCCTCATGCATCCCGAGACGCAGGCGATGGTGCTGCAGGACCGCGCCAAGAAGGGCGACGTGCTCGCCTGCGCTCGCGTCGCGGGCATCATGGCCATCAAGCGCACGAGCGACATCATCCCCATGTGCCATCCGCTGCTCATCACCAAGAGCAAGTGCGATATCGAGCCCATCGCTCCGGCGGGAACGCCGACCGACGAGACGCCCGAGGGCTGGGCGCCGGCGCGTCCGGACGGGCAGGTCGGCTTTCACGTGCTGGTCACGGCAGGTGTGACGGGCAAGACGGGCATTGAGATGGAGGCGCTGACCGGCGCGAGCGCCGCGTGCCTGACCATCTACGACATGTGCAAGGCCGTCGACCGCGGCATGGAGATTGTCGACGTGCGCCTGCTGCACAAGGAGGGTGGCCGCTCGGGCGTGTGGGATCGCGCGGAGCGTCAAGCTGCTGCTGCCGAGGCCGCTGCTGGCGACGGCACCGCGCCCGCGAGCGTATCCGCCCCGGCCGCGCCCGCGGCCCCCATGCCCGCCGTCCCCGCCATCGCGTTTATCGGTTACCAGAACTCGGGCAAGACCACGCTTGTCGAGAAGGTCATCGCCGAGCTTACCCGCCGTGGCCTGCGCGTGGGTTCGCTCAAACATCACGGGCACCATGGCTTCGATATCGATGTGCCCGCCAAGGATACCTGGCGTCATCACCAGGCCGGATCCAAACACGTGGGCCTTATCTGCGCCACGCGCTGGGCGGAGTATGCCGACACGCGTGAGGAGGACGAGATGCCCGCGCGCGAGCTGCTGTCACGCTACAACGATGTTGACGTGGTGATCATCGAGGGCTATAAGACCGAGGGCTTCGACAATATCGTGGTCGCGCGCTCCGGTGTCGATCGCCTGCGCGGCAAGAGCTCGCTCGACCTGGTCGACGGCCGCACAC
>DAWCEJ010000281.1:0-5435 GCA_052274955.1 Collinsella sp. | reverse complement strand
GTGCACTTCGCCCCCGCCTTCCCCGGCTTGTCATGCCCCATGGCCTTCCTCGTGTCTGCCATCTCTTGGAACCAGCGCTCTTCACTGATGATGTTCTGCGTGTCGTGCGCGAGAGCTTTGTCCCTGTCCCATGAGAGATAGTCCTTGAGGCGGGAGAGGTGCTTCTCGCTGCACACGCTTGTCTGTTTAATCGCTGTCATGGGTCCTCCCTAGTCGAGCGAAAGGCCGCTGAATTTGCCGGTCGGCTGGATCTCGGCTTTCTTCTTCGGCTCGGGCCACTTGGGGCACCAGAGGCCGACGCGTTCGCCCATCTTCTCGGCAGCGGCCTCGTCCAGTTGCTTTTGATAGGCACGGCGCTTCTCCGCCTCGTGCTCCGGAGTCCCGAGGTCGAAGTGCTCCTTCGTGGGCGTCTTGGTGCAATCGGCGACGGGTGAGCGGAAGACCCCGGCCCGCTCGGCGGGTATTCCGTTATCCGCGTGCTTGACGACGATTATCCCGTCCCTGTCCGGGGCCATGTCGCGCCATTCCCACGCGTGTATCACGTCGTCTGCGCTCTCGCTGTAGGAGGTCGATGCCGACGAACCCGACGCCGCCTTGCTGCTGCTCGTGCCCTGCGTGTGGCGGGTGGTCTTGCCGATGAGCTCCGTGAAGTATCGGCGGTCTTCCTCCTCGGCGAGCTTCATGGCGACTTTTACGCCGCAGTTCGCGAGAATCTTCCTCCGTCCGTCCCTCTCTCCGTATTTATTAAGCTGGGATATATCTTGCGTTGCCCCCGTCCAGTAAATCTGGAACGACCTTCCAAGCGAAAGGAGGGCGGGCAGGCATTCGATGCGGGGCAGGTTGCCCCATTCGTCGCCGAGAATCTGGACGGGGCGCGGAAGTCTTCCGCCGTTGGAATCGGCGACGATTTGGACGGATTCCCAGAGCTGGGAGAGGAATATCGACGCTATGCAGTTGTATGGCGAGCCCTCGTCGAGCATATGGAGGAATACGGCGCTCTTGGTTTCAAGAACCGCGCGAGGGTCGATGTCGGACCCGGACGTCATCCATGCGACTGGGGCCGACGAGAACGGGCGCAGCGCCACCTTGAGCGTCGAGAGGATGCTTCTGAGCTCGTTGCCGCCCGAGGAGACGAACTGCGAGGCTCTGTTTTTAGCGGGGTGTCTGCTTGGTAGGGCGCGGAAAACGCTCTTGAGTGGCTCGGCCGGGTCGTCACCCTCTGCCTCGGTGCCACGGTCCAGCACCTCGCAGACGGTCGCAAGGTGCTTTGCTTCCTTGGGGCATTCATCGGACATGGAGACCAGCAAGACGAGGGCAGACAGGAGGCCCCGCGCGGATGCGGTCCAGTGCGAGCCCTTGCCGTTCTCGTCATCCTGCACCACGAGCTCCGCAATGGTGTCAGCCGCCTGCTCGGCTTCTTGGTCGCGGCTTTCGGCGTGGAGGTCGATGACCTGCTTGAGCGGGTTGAACCTCTGGCCTCGATAGGGTCGCTGCGTGTCGAGCAGGAGGACGTTGTAGCCGCGTCGGGCCAGCTCGTCACCCGTGAGCTCTATGAGCTCGTTCTTGACGTCGGAGACGACGAGGGTCGCGGGCTCGGAGCCGTTTGCGCCGTCGCCGTACGAGAGCAAATCGATTGAGGGCAGGTAGAGGAAGCGGGACTTGCCAGAGCCAGTGGACCCGGAAACATAGACCATCTTCTTTGGCTCGAAGAGGTAGCAGGGTTTGCCGAGCCATCTGGTGAACCCGTAGACGAACCCGCGTGAAGAGGGGTTAGCCGAGCCGTCCCATGTAATCGAACCTTTCACCGCATTGCGGCCCGTCTTGATGCAAGCATTGCCGAGCACGCCGCCATCGTCGGCACGCGAGTTGAGGGCGCTCGAATAGGCAACGAGGGAGCAGATGCAGAGCGTGAGGAGGAAGGTGAGGACGGTCCCCGTGATATGGGCGATGAATGCGCCCGAGAGCCACCAGCCGAGAACCGTGGCCGCATCGAGCGCAGAGGGGAGGGCTGACGCGTCGGGCATGATCCCGGAGGCAATATCGCCGATAGGGGCGGCAAGGATTGGGCAGACGAGGAATGCAATGAAGACGGATGATATGAGGGCGGTGAACATCTTGCTTTTCATAGCCGCTCCTTTGCTTTCGACAGAAGGGTTGAGAGCTCGGAAGCTGTGCTCGATATCAACTGGACGGCGTTTTCAAGCTGGACGGCCGTTTGCCGGTCGATGCCATAGGCGTTTATGGAGCGCATAGCTTGGTTGAGGTTGTTGCCCTGCCGCTTCATCTCGACGAGCATTTGCCGGAGGGTCGACTCGTCGGCGACCTTGACGGGCTTCTCGCCGATTCGGAGGGCGGCCTCGCGCAAAAACGTTGATGGGGGCATGCCGAAAGAGGAAGAGCGGGCCACGATTTCGGCCCGCTCTCCATCGGTCATACGAACGTTGATATGCGCGGTCCTGCTAGTGCCGCGCATCGCCTAGCCCCTATCGAGGAAGGTAGCGTGGGCTCCGTCGAAGTCGAGCCGAGCTTCGCCTAACGTGCCGTAGCGATTCTTGAGGGCAACGAGCTTGAGCGGGGTGCCGCTCGCGGGGGCCTCAAAAGGGAAGTCGGGTTTTCCGTCATCGTCGGCAAGAAAAAGAACGGAGTCGAAGCTGTACTCGACCGTCGAAGAGCCGCCGAACATGCCGAGGTTGGGCTTGCTCGACTTGCCAGACTTGTAGGACTCGCGCGTGGTCGAGCTCAGGGCGATGACTGGCGAGCCGTAGAGGTTTGATATTTCGCGCAAGCCCTTTACGCACGCTGTGATTGCCAAGCGCTCGTCGATGAACTGCTGTCCCGCCGTGATACCGCAGGCGAGGAGTTGGAGATAGTCGATGAAAACGATAGGGGCCTCGTTGCGCTCACGTGCTATCAGCCCAACGAGGTTCGAGAGTTCAACGGTGTTCAACGGGCCGGTAATACAGAGATTCGGGGCGATACAGCTGCGATACCTGTCGAGAGCAGCCTCGAAGGCCTCGTGCTTGGGATGGTCTGCCGCCGCCGCGTCCGCGACCTCGGAAAGGGCAAGCTTGCCTCCGCTGAGTCGTGCAAGGCTCTTCTCCAAGAGCTTATGCGCGGGAAGCTCGGCGGAGACATAGATTACTGGGTGACTGTCGTTCGCAAGCTTGTCGGCCTCCTGCAAGGCCAAGGTCGTCTTGCCCCTGCCGGGACCGGTGCCGATGGCATAATTGAGCCCGGGATGGACTCCGCCGAGGATGTCGTTAAGGGCCTTGAGCCCGAAGAGGGCGATAGGTTGGTCACCCCTAAGGGCGCTGAGGTGCTCATCGAGCCTATCGGATTCGAAAACGAGAGGGTTGGGGGCCGGGCACTGCATTACTCGTTCGCCTCTTCAGCCAAAGTCCTGAAATAGGCGATGAGGTCTTCTTCCATGACAAAATACTGGTTGGCGATGCGGAAGCAATGGTGCGTCGACTTCATGAGCTTAATGGCGCTCGACTGGCCAATGCCGGTGAGAATCTGAACATCGAGACGGCTCAAGATACGCTTGGGACCAGTGCGACGAAGGTTGATGCCTGCGGAAATGGTGTCAACCTTGGGGTCATCTGCAAGATGCATGATAAACTCCTTGTTTGGGGTGCTCGGCTCCTCTTCGAGGTTTGGCGACTAAGAGAGGGGAGTCGGGTGCCGTTTTTTATTACCAGTCGGAACAAACCTCTTCAAGAAGACTGCTCCATTTGCGACGCAACTCCGGGGTATCCGGGAGTACGTGCTGGTTGCCGCAGTCTGCGGCAGAGGTCGTGACGCTCTCTTCGAGCGCGGAGAAGGCGTCGGCGAGATAGGCGCATGTCGCGTTCAGCTGGCCGATTTCGTCAAAATATTCGATGGCGAAGCGCACGAGCGCCACAACGGGGGCGCGGTTATAGTTGGTGGACGCCTCGTCCATCAGGGCGCGGCCGTACTTCACCGCCCTGTCGGTCTCGTAATCGACAAAGGGGTCTGAGGGATCGCGCGGAACCTTGTGCTCCATAAAGTCAATGACGGAATCAAAGCAGCGGCGAAGGTGCGGCATGTCCATCGCGCTGGTAAAGAGCGCGGTCTCACAACGCCTCTCGTGGATTAGCTCGAAACCGAACTCGACAATGGGCTTATAGCCGCCGTGGGCGACGGTTCCCGTCGCGCCAGTGACGTTCGAACGCAGAACGTCCGAGACGCTCGCAAACAGACCACTACCGCTGTAGACGTCGAGCATCCTGTCCCTCGGAAATGCCGGGGAGGGAAGCACCTCGTCAAAGACAAGGCCGATAATGGCTTTTGACTCATCGGTCGCTCGAAGGTAAGCCTCGTCGGAGACCATCTGTGAGAAGGGGGTCTTGAGGTTTTCGGGTATGCGGATACGCTTCTCGGCCTTCTTCTTATAGACCATTTTATTCACCTCCAATCGTTTGTCTGCAATCATCATACCATCAGACGGCGCATGTAGCCCTAGTAGTAGCCCACCGTATGAAGAGATAGTGAACATCGAGGTAAACTAGCCATTACTTAGATGACAGCAATTCAAAGACTTCTGCTGCGTTTCGGTCATTGGCCCTGATTGCATGGGTGTAGAAATTAGCCGTTGTGCTTGCGGAGGCATGGCCCATTCGCGCCTGAACGGTCTTTAAATCGACGTTGCTCGCCACGAGAGCGGTCGCGGCGGTGTGACGGAGGCCATGGGGAACAAGTCCTGAGTAACCAGTGCCGCGCGTATGAAGCTTGCCGTCTCGCATGAACTGCTTCGTCACATCGCTATAAGTCCCATAGCCGTTATCGACGCAGAAGTCCCTAAACCATCGAGAGTAGTTGTGCCCGCTTGGTCTGGTGACGCTTATGCTGCGGAAACCGTCGGCATCCTTTCCAACGCTGAATGCGTGGACGATGGGGTCGGTATCCTTTTGTTCCAACCCGCGACGTCTGAATATGTCGCGCTGCATAGTCTTCCACTTGTCTAAATACTCGGTCAGAGCTTTGTCTATGGAGAGAATGCGTCTGCTCATCTCCGATTTCGGGGGCCTCAAGGTCTTGTCGCTGGTGTACTGCCGGACGATTCGGAGCTCCATGGCTTCGGGGTCGTAATCGAGCCAGCTGAGCCCTAAAGCCTCGCCTTTCCTCAGCCCGAGGTGAAATATAAGCATGGTGCAGACGGTCATGGGCCCCATCGGCTCGGAAAGCAAGCACTCAGTGAATCTTGGGAGCTCATCGGGAGGGAGAAAGTTTCGTGCTCGCAGGTCCGGTTTCGGCAGCTTTATGCCGATGCAAGGATTGCGGCCAATCTGTTCGTTCTCAAGGGCATCTTGCATGACCTGCTTAAGCTTGACGTGAATGCGACGGATCTCGGCGTCGGTGAACCTTCCATTTGAACGGGCCTCAGCGTAGGCGCGTTTAACATCGTCGGGCCT
>DAWCEJ010000280.1:0-2184 GCA_052274955.1 Collinsella sp. | reverse complement strand
CCTTCTGGTCGCGCCCTTGAAGTTGAACGTCAGATTGTCTAAATGCGGCCCGCGCAGCGTCGGCCGGTCCGCCGTTCGGTAGAACGGCGGAACCTGAGGTGCAGCGTCGGCTGGTTACGCGGTTTCGTAAAACCGCGTAACTCTAAAGCTCCGTCACCTCAACGCTGTTGTAGATCTCGTCCCAGCGGTCCATGACCAGGTGGCCGGTCTTGGGATCCATGGCGTTGAGCTTGCCGCAGGTATTGGCGGTCTTGAGGACCGTGACGTCGTCGGCACCGGCAGCAATGGCATGCGCAAAGCCGGCGATGGTCGAGTCGCCGGAACCCGTCGCGTTCACCGCCGCAATCGCGGGCGTCTTGGCACGGAACGCGTGGCCCTCATGGAAGCCCACCGAACCGGCAGCGCCCATCGAGACGACAACCCAGGGGATACCGGCAAAGCGGCCGTCGGCGGCCAGCGCCTCGCGCAGGGCATCGACATCATCGGTCGTAAAGGACGTACCCAGCAGGCCGTTAATCTCGGTCAGGTTGGGCTTTACGAGCTCAGGCTTAGCGTCGGACTCCAGCGCAGCCTCCAGCGATGCACCCGAGGTGTCGAGCAGCACCTTGGCGCCCGCCTCCTCGGCGATCTTGACGAGCTCGGCGTAGTAGCCGGCATCGACGCCACGCGGCAGCGAGCCCGAAAGCGTCACAACGTCCGCCTTCGCTGCAAGCTCGGCGAACTTGGCCGTAAAGGCCTCGAGCTCGGCCGGGGCGATCTGCGGGCCGCTCTCCAGCAGCTCGGTCTGATTACCCTCGTGCAGAATATTCAGGCAAATGCGCGTCTCACCCGCGATGGGCACAAAGTCGTTCTTGACGCCATCGGCATCCATGAGCTCGGCCATATAGGCACCCATGTGACCGCCAAGCAGGCCGGTCGCGAGCACGTCGTCGCCCAGCTGCAGCAGCACGCGACTCACGTTAAGACCCTTGCCGCCAGCGGTCTTTTCGGGCGTCACGCGGTTAACATCGTCGATGATCAGCTTATCGAGCTGATAGCGCGTATCAATCGATGGGTTCATGGTAACGGTCAGAATCATGTTGAACTCCTATTCCGGGGCGGCATAACCCGCCCCAAGCATACGATAACTCGTTAAAGGATCTCGATCTCAAAGCCGCGGGTGACGGTCTCCCCCGGCTTGGCCACCAGGCAGCCACGCTTGTGCTCCAGAATATCGTCCTCGTCGGAGCAGGTGGACAGGCCGCCCCACGGTTCCACGGCCACAAAGTCACCCTCGGGCTTGCTCCACACAATCAGGTATGGCATATCGGGGAACGTCAGGCGCACACCCTTGTCCTCGGTTTTCTTGGTCAGGGTAACCACGCGGCTCTCGAGCACGTCAAAGATGGTCTCCGCGAAGTCGAAGAGTTCGTGGGTAAGCGGCAGGTTCTGGCCGATCATGGGGTTCTTACTGCGATGCTCAACATCAATCAGGCCCGTCGAGGGAACGGCAGTACAGAGCTCGGCGGCCTCACGCTGATCAAAACGGAGCTCGTAATCGTCATAGGACTCGCCCTCGTCGAGTGGGCACTTAAAGCCGGGGTGACCACCCACAAAGAATGGCATATCCTCGGTGCCCTCATTGGTCACCTCGTACGACACGGCCACCTTTTCCGAATCGATCGTGTAACGAGCAACGATCTTAAACGGATACGGGTACTGCTCGAGCAGTTCGGCATGGTCGGCAGAGCTTAAGCTCAGCGCAACCATGTTGTCGCTCTGCTCCTCGAGCTTCCACTCCTGCTTGCGAGCAAATCCGTGGCGGGCGAGCTTTACCTCGCGGCCGCCCATGGTCATTGCGTGACCGTCACGAAGGCCGCCGCAAATCGGGAAGCAAATGGGTGCCTGGCCCGACCAGACCGCCGGGTCACCCTGCCACAGGTACTCGCGGCCGTTGGCTTTAATCGAAGTGAACGATCCGCCAGCCGTGCTCAGTGCCACACGAATAGAACCGTTATCAAGAACAAACTCCATAGGAGCCTTCCCTTTCTTACGACAGCCCGCCAAGTCAATAGGGCTGATAGAAAACCGGCCCGCGCCCCCTCACAGAAACGCGAGCCGTCAATTGAAAAGCTGCAGAATGCCGGGGACCGCCAAGAGCAAAGCACTCAAGCCAAGCAAGCAAACGTGTTATCGGAGCAGCTA
>DAWCEJ010000279.1:0-1889 GCA_052274955.1 Collinsella sp. | reverse complement strand
GAGAAGGGCTTCCAGGGCGGTGGCGATAAGCTCCGCGAGCGCGGCTTCCGCGTTGAGAGCCTAGCCCGTATCGCCGATATGGACTGCGATACCGGCGAGATCACCTTCGCCTAAGCGCGCAACACAAGCGATTGGTATGCGATGTGACAAAGGGACCGTCCCTTTGTCACATTTTTTGTATGAGGGGAGGTGTTGATATGGATGAGAACAAGATGGGATGGCGCGAATATGCGCGCTATGCCGAGATGTCGGTCGAGGAGTTGGCGCGCGATTGCGAGGTGCAGGTGTTTCGCGCGACGGGTCCGGGCGGGCAGGGCGTGAACACGACGGACTCGGCGGTGCGTATGAAGCATGGGCCCACGGGGATTGTCGTGACGGCGCGCGAGAGCCGTAGTCAGTTTCAGAATCGCGCGAGCTGTCTGCGTAAGCTGCGCGCTGAGCTGGAGCGTCGCGGGCGTCCACCGCGCCGACGCGTAAAGACTAAGGTGCCTCTGCGCTCTCGCCAGCGCAGGCTCAATGACAAGCACTTCAACGCGATTAAAAAGGCCAACCGTCGCAAGCCGGGCGGGGAGGAATGATCTTCTCAATAAGTTGCGGTGAAATAGGGACTGTTTCGCGGCTTTAGCTGCATAAACAGTCCCTATTTCACTGCAACTTAGGTGGGGTTAGCGGGTTGGGTGCCAGACTTGGAGGGCGCCGGGTAGGATGTCGACTTCGATGCGCGAGGCGACGATGGGCTCGCCGTCGGCCTGGATGGGGTAGTCGGGCTCCTCAAAGGTGAGCTCGGCATGGCGGCAGCGGCGCATGCGAACCGGCGGCAACTTGGTGTGGTGGCCGTCCTTGGCCGAAAGGAACATGGGTAGGGCAACCGCGCGGGGGACAGGGCCGCAGGCGTAGCAGACGTCGAGTATGCCGTCGCAGGGGTCGGCATCGGGGCAGATGCGATAGCCCGAGCCATACGTGGGGCCCAGCTGTATCGCCATGATAATCGCCCTCACGCGCTCGGCGGGCGTGCCGTCAAAGCTGACTGTCATGGGGTAGTTGCGATAGCGCAGGCCAAACTGCTCAAGTCCCGAGAGGGTGTAGAGCGGAGCACCCGTCAAGCCGGTCTTTTTGCGCAACTCGGTGGTGCCCAGACCAATAGCGGCATCGATGCCGACCGAAAGCGTCTGGTCGTAGTACTCAACGGTAGCCTCGCTGCTGCCGCTCGCAGGGCTCCACGAGCGAATGCGCCCGATGTCCTGACGCTGCAGCTCGCAGGTGAGCAGCGCGCCAGAATCCTTGCCGGAGAAATCGTCGATGCCGAGCGTCTGGGCAAAATCGTTTCCGGAGCCCACGGGCAGGACGGCAAGAGCGGGGCGGGCGTCCTCCTTTTGCGTCATAAGCCCGTTGACGACCTCGTGAATCACGCCGTCGCCGCCAAGGGCGATAACGGTGCGATAGCCCTGAGCCTGCGCGGCCAGCTCCTTGGCGTGTCCCATACGCTCGGTCAACACCAGGTCAAACTGGGATGCGCGTGCAGTCATGTCCAAAAAGCGCTGCAGGCGCTCGGCAACTTCGCGCGCCGCACCCGACTGGGCGGCTGGGTTGGCGATGATGAGCGTGCGACCAAAATCAGTTGCGTGCATGGGGCGACTCCCGGCGTGTGACATGACAGTGCGGTCGCGCTCAGGTCGAATTGCCCCCGATTGTGGCTGCACGGCGATTATTACATCTACTCTATCAGGTCGTTGTGGCGCTCGATAGCATCCGCTACCGTACCGCCCTCATCCACAATAAGCGAGCGGCGCTTGGGTGAGATGATGCGCTGGGCGGGGTACACGCCGCGGTGTCCGCCGGTTAGGTAGCTGATAAAGGCCACGATGACAAAGAACCCGGCGGCCGTGCCG
>DAWCEJ010000278.1:0-5104 GCA_052274955.1 Collinsella sp. | reverse complement strand
TCAGCTGCGCCCGCTGGAGCGTCAGGTCGATCGCGCGCGCAAGTACAAGGAGCTGTCCTCGCGCGCAAACGAGCTTACGCAGATGCTGGCCGTCGACGAGCTGCGTTCCCTGCAGTCGCAGTGGAACGACCTGGAGAGTCGCTCCAAGGAGGGTGCGGCCGAGCTTGAGCTTGCACAGTACCGCCTGGGCGAGAAAGAACGCGAGCTCGAGAAGCTTCAGGTCATGCTCGAGGAAAAGGGCCTGTTTGTGGGTGACCTGGGCGAGCAGCGCCGCCATATGCAAGATGTGGTCGGCCGCATTAACTCCGATATGCGCCTGCTCGAGGAAAAGGGCCACAACATGGTGTCGCGTCTGTCCGACATGCGCGGGCAGATCTCGGGTTCCGAACATCAGCGCCGTCGCGTGGTCGAGGAGCTCGAGGATGCGCGCGCTCAGCTCGAGGAAGTGACCGGCGCGCATATGCAGGCCCAGGAGGACGTTGACGCCGCCGGTCCTGCCGCCGCTGCGCTCCACGAGCGTCGCGTGGCGCTCGACAATCAGATTTCGCAGCTCACGCGCGGGCAGCGCGATGTGCAGCGTGCGGCCGATAGCGCCGCGCTCGAGCTTGCCAAGGTGAAGGACTCCCTGAGCAACGCCGAGGTCGAGGACAACATGTACGCCTCGCGCCTGGAGCAGATTGACGAGCAGCTCGAGGAGGTCACGGCCTCGCTCGAGAGCCGTCGCGGCCGCGCTGAGGAGCTTGACGGCGCACTCGATCAGGCTCGCCAAGCTCAGGTCGATGCGCGCGAGGCAACCGAGGTCGCGCGTGCGGCGCTTAAGGACTTACATGCCCGCGAGAGCGAGGCGCGCAACAAGCTGTCCGAGGTGCGCTCGGAGCTTGCTAGCCAAAAGAAACTCGATGCCCGCATGGCCGACAGCTCGCCGCTCGTGAGCCGTCTGGTGGGTGCGTTGGGCGACGATGTCTCGGGTCGTCTGGGCGACGTGCTCGAGGCCCCGCGCGAGCTTGAGGGCCTGGTGGAGCAGCTACTTGCCGGCGATATCGATGCCCTGTTATTTGATGACGCCGCCGCGCTTGAGCGTGCCGGTCGTGCGGCTCTGGACCAAAAGAAGGCCTCGGGTGAGGCGCTGCTGGTGGCGCGCGGCGTGAGCGGCTCTGCTGCCGCCGAGGGCGCTGCCGGTTCGCGTCTGGTCGATCGCCTTTCCGTGCGTGCCGGTTATGGCCCGATTGTCGAGGCACTGCTCGGTGGCTATTACGTGGTCGATGACTTGGCTGCCGCGCTGGCTGCGCCTGTCGTTGACGGTGTGACCTATGTGACCCCCGATGGCGCCCGCGTAAGCTGTGGCGGCCTTGTGCGCGTGGGCCTCGATGCCGGCGAGGCGTCGGGTGCCCTGGAGCGCAAGCGTCGCATTCGCGAGCTGGAGGGCTTGGAGCCCGATTTGGCTGCCGTGTTTGAGCATGTGTCGGATCAGGTCGTCGAGGCCAATGCGGCCGTTGAGGAAGCGCGTGCCGCTGAGGGCGATGCCGCCGGCGAGATTGCCCGCCTTGAGGGTGAGCGCCGCTCGCTGCTGTCCGAGATTGGGCGCCTTGAGCAAAGCGCCAACAACGCTGAGGTCGAGCGCGTGCGCATTTCCAAGAGCCGTGAGCAGGCCACAGAGGCCGTTCGTGCCGCTCGTCCACGCGTAGATGAACTTACTCGCTCACGTGACGAAGCTCGTGCGCAGGCGAGCGACTTAGGTCTCCAGATTGCCGAGGCCAACGACGAGCTCGATCGCGTGCGCCGCGATGACTCCGAGGCCGCCGGTAAGCTCGCCGATGCCAAGGTGCGTCTGGCCCAGACGAGCGAGCGCCTGCGTTCGCTGACGGGCCGCGTTCCCGATCTGGAGCATCGTCTGGAGGGTATCGACCGCCGTATCCGCGGGACGCGCCAGGCTTCGCGCTCGCTTGAGCTGCTGCGACTGCGCGTCGACCCCATGCACGAGCGTTACTCGGCCCTGCTGGAGCGCGCCTCGGACTGGGCCGCGCGCCTTCGTGACCAGGCTTCGCTCGAGGAGGCGGACTCCGCCTCGCTCAAGAAGACCATCGAGGACGCCAAGGCCGAAGTCGCTCGCGCCAAAGATAAGGTTGATACCGCCGTCGCGACGCAAAACGAGTTCAAAGTCGCACGCGGCAAACTCGAGGTGCAGGTGGAGGCAGCCATCAAGGCCATCACCGCCGACGGCACCACGGTGCTCGAGGAAGCGCTCATGCTTCCCGCGCCCACCGACCGCGACGCTGCCGAGCGTGAGCTCAACCAGCTCGTTCGCCAAATTAACAACCTGGGTCCGGTGAACCAGGTTGCTATGGAAGAGTACGAGCAGCTCAAGCGTCGCGCTGATTACATCGAGGAACAGCTGGCCGATCTTGAGAGCGCGCGCAAGGCGCTCACCAAAATCACCGTGGCAATCGACCGCAAGATGCGCAAGGCGTTCCTGGTAACCTTCGAGAAGGTCGATGCGAACTTCAGAGAGATCTTTGCCATGCTCTTCCCGGGAGGCCAGGCTCATCTGGAGATGACCGACCCCGAGCATCCGGCTGATACGGGTATCGAGGTCGTGGCGCAGCCACGCGGCAAGCGCATCACCAAGATGATGCTCATGTCGGGCGGCGAGAAGAGCCTGACGGCGCTCGCCCTGCTCTTTGCCGTGTACCGCACGCGCACGGTGCCGTTCTATGTGCTGGACGAGGTCGAGGCGGCACTCGATGACGCCAACCTGTCCAAGCTTATCGGCGCACTCGATGTGTTGCGTTCCGATACGCAGCTCTTGGTTATCTCGCATCAGCGCCGTACTATGGAGGACGCTGACGTCCTCTATGGCGTCTCGATGCAAGCCGACGGCGTCAGTCGCGTCGTCTCGCAAAAACTCGATCGCGAAACCGGAAAGGTCGTGAATGCATAATGGGATTCTTTGACGCACTCTCGCGCGGACTTGAGCGCAGCCGCGAGGCCCTCAACGAGGTCTTTTACTTTGGCGGCGAGGTCGACGAGGATTTTTGGGAGGACTTGGAGGACACCCTCGTTATGGGTGACATGGGTGCCGAGGTCGCCATTCAGGTCTCCGATGACCTACGCGATGCCGCGGCCAAGAAGAACCTCAAGACCGCTCCGCAGCTTCGCCGTGCCCTGGCCGAGCAGCTCGAGCAGCACTTTGTGCCCATCGAGCGCGATCCGTTTTCCGATACGCCGAGCTGCGTGCTGTTTGTGGGCATTAACGGTGCCGGCAAGACCACGACGGTCGGTAAGATCGCGAGCGCCATGGCCGCCCGCGGCAAGAACGTGGTGATCGGTTCGGCCGACACCTTCCGCGCCGCCGCCATCGAGCAGCTCGATGTGTGGGGGCAGCGTGCCGGCGTACCGGTTATCAAGCGCGACCGCGGCTCCGACCCGGCAAGTGTTTGCTACGACGTGCTCGACGAGGCCGACAAGCGCGGCAGCGACCTGGTGCTTATCGATACCGCCGGCCGTCTGCACACGAGCCCTGAGCTCATGCGCGAGCTTGCCAAGGTGGTCAATGTGACCCGTAAGCGCGCCGCCAATATGGCCGCCGGTCCCATGCCGGTTTCGGTCGTGCTTGTGATCGACGCCGCGACGGGCCAAAACGGTCTGAACCAGGCGCTCGAGTTTAACGAGGCGCTGGGCCTGGACGGTATTATCATGACTAAGCTCGACGGCACGGCTAAGGGCGGTATCGCCATGGCCGTGGCCGAGAAACTCAAGCTCCCGATCCTGCGCGTGGGCGTGGGCGAGCAGGTCGATGATCTGCAGGAGTTCAATGCCAAAGATTTCTGCCGCGCCCTGGTGGGCGAGTCCAATTAAGGAGTGACTAGTGTTTGATTCCCTGAGCGATCGCCTCAACGACACATTTGACCGCCTGCGCGGCAAGGGCAAGCTGACCGAGGCCGATATTACTTCGGCCATGCGCGATATTCGCATGGCGCTGCTCGAGGCCGACGTCAACTTTAAGGTCGTCAAGGAGTTCGTCGCCAAGACCAAGGAGCGCTGCATGACCGCCGAGGTCATGGAGTCGCTGTCGCCGGCGCAAAACGTCGTCAAGATCGTGCTCGACGAGCTCACCGAGATGCTTGGCTCAACCGAGAGCAAGCTCGTCTTTAGCAACCGCATTCCCAATGTCATCATGCTCGTGGGCCTGCAGGGCTCCGGTAAGACCACGGCGGCCGTAAAGCTGGCCTACCAGCTCAAGAAGCAGGGCCGCTCGCCGCTGCTCGCCGCGTGCGACGTCTACCGTCCCGCCGCTGCCGACCAGCTGGCCACACTCGGTGGAGAGATCGGCGTGCCGGTCTTCCGCGGCGACGGCGAGCACCCGGTCGATATCGCCAAGGGTGCCATCCAGGAGGCAGTCGACCACCTGCGCGATGTAGTCATCGTCGATACCGCCGGTCGTCTGCAGATCGACGAGCAGATGATGCAGGAGGCCGTGGATATCAAGAAGGCCGTCAAGCCCGATCAGGTGCTGATGGTCGTCGATGCCATGACCGGCCAGGATATCGTCACCGTCGTCTCGACCTTCGCCGAGCGCACCGACTTTGACGGCGTGATCATCTCCAAGCTCGACGGCGATGCCCGTGGCGGCGGCGCGCTTTCCGTGCGCCAGGTGACCGGCAAGCCCATCAAGTTTGTGAGCATGGGCGAGAAGCCCGATTCGCTGGAGCCGTTCTATCCCGACCGAATGGCCAAGCGAATCTTGGGCATGGGCGATGTTGTCGGCATCATCGAGAAGGCCCAGGAGGCGGCCGACGCCGAGCAGCTCGAGGCTGCCGAGCGTATGCTGCGCGAGGGCTTTACCATGAACGACATGCTCGACCAGATGAAGGCTGTCAAGAAGATGGGCGGCATGAAGGGCATCCTGGGTATGCTCCCCGGCGGCCAGCGCGCGCTCAACCAGATGGGCGGCAATTTGGACGAGGGCATCTTCGACAAGAACGAGGCCATCATCATGTCGATGACCAAGGAGGAGCGCCTGCGTCCCTCCATCATCAACGGCCAGCGCCGCGCCCGTATCGCCAAGGGCGCCGGCGTGCCTCCCACCGAGGTCAATAGCCTTATG
>DAWCEJ010000277.1:0-6587 GCA_052274955.1 Collinsella sp. | reverse complement strand
CGTTGGCTTTGGTGGACTGTGCTCGGCCGCCGCTCTCTAGGATATGGAAGACCAGATCATGAGCAGCGGCACCGACGGCGTGGGCACCAAGCTTGTGCTCGCCCAGATTATGGACCGTCACGAGACGGTGGGCCAGGACCTGGTCGCCATGTGCGTCAATGACATTTTGGCTTCGGGCGCCGAGCCGCTGTTCTTCCTGGATTACGTTGCCATCGGTCACATTGAGGCCGAGCACATGGCAAAGATCATCAAGGGCGTGGCCGACGGCTGCAAGCTCGCGGGCTGCGCGCTCGTGGGCGGCGAGATGGCCGAGCACCCGGGCGTCATGGCTCCCGCCGATTACGACCTCGCCGGCTTTACCGTGGGTGTTGTCGATCGTCCCAAGATGCTCGACCCCGCGAACGTTCGCCCCGGCGATGTGATCCTGGGCCTGCCCTCCACCGGCGTGCACTCCAACGGCTACTCGCTCGTGCGCAAGGTTATCGGTGTCGACGGCATCAAGCCGGGCACGCCCGAGGCCGCCGCTAAGGCCGAGGAGCTAAGCCGTCCGCTCGAGGAGCTCGGCGGTGCTTCGCTGGCCGACGCTCTGCTGGCTCCCACGCGCATCTACGTCAAGCCGATTCTGGAGCTGCTCCGCGGTGGCGCCAACGTTCATGCCATTGCCCATATCACCGGCGGCGGTATTACCGAGAACCTCAACCGCGCGCTCGCCGACGACGTCGATGCCGTGGTCATCCGCAATGGCGCCGAGATGGGCTGGGATGTTCCGCCCGTCATCACCTACGTGTCGCGTCAGGCCGAGCTCGCGCCCAATGAGGCGTGCAAGACCTTCAACATGGGCGTCGGCCTGTGCCTGATCGTCGCCCCCGAGGACGAGGCTGCCGTGACCGAGGCTCTGGTCGCGCTGGGCGAGAAGCCGTTCCGCGTGGGCGAGTGCGTCGAGGGTTCCGGTAAGGTCGTGTACTCCGATGAGCGCTAACGAGCAGATGGCTGCCGCCGAGGGCCTGGGCTTTGTGCCCTACACCCGTCCGACCGGTACCGATACGGCCGAGCCGCTCAAGATCGGCGTGCTCATCAGCGGTTCGGGTACCAACCTGCAGGCGCTGATCGACCTGATCGCCGCCGGCAAGCTCAACGCCTCGATTGAGCTTGTGGTGTCGAGCCGTCCTTCGGCCAAGGGCCTGCAGCGTGCCGAGCGTGCGGGCATCCAGACGCTCACGCTGTCCAAGGATGTCTATGCTGACCCCATCGCAGCTGACGAGATTATCGCGCATGAGCTGCTCGAACGCGGTTGCGAGTACGTGGTGATGGCCGGCTATATGCGCATGGTGCACACGCCGCTGCTAGCAGCGTTTCCCAATCGCGTGGTCAACCTACATCCGGCGCTGCTGCCGAGCTTTACCGGCGCCCATGCGATCGACGATGCGTTTGCTCGCGGCGTCAAGGTGACCGGCGTGACCGTGCACTTTGCCAACGAGATCTACGACAACGGCCCCATCATCGCCCAGCGTGCGCTGGCTGTTGAGGAGAGCTGGGACGTCGACACGCTCGAGGAGCACATCCATGCGATCGAGCATGTGCTGTATCCCGAGGTCGTGCAGATGCTCGCCGACGGTCGCGTTCACGTGCTGGAGAGCGGCAAGGTCGCAATTGATGCGCCTCGCGGCTAGTGGCACACAGTACAATTTAGCCGAGTAGTCAGGGTGGTCATTGGCGCCAAGGCGCAAGTGGCCATCCTTTGTTTTAGGTAGTCATTGGGGACGTTCTTAAACGACTAGTCGTTTAAGAACGTCCCAGGTGACTAGGTGAGAGAGGTGAGCGTGTGGCGGATAACGAAGCGCTGTTTACGCCCGAGCTGGTGTTTTTTGATTGGGAGTGCGCGACGCCGGGCGAGGTGTTTGCGCGGCTCGAGGGCGAGCTTGCCCCGCGCGGCTACATTGCCGAGGGTTGGCTCAACGCCGTCCGCACGCGCGAGGATGCCTATCCCACGGGTCTCGCTATGCCGGCGGCAAACATTGCCATTCCGCATACCGATCCGGGGTTTGTGGCCAAGCCCTATATCGCGGTGGTGAAGCCCGCCGCGCCCGTGACATTTAACGCTATGGCTGGCATGAGCGCTCCGGTGCCGGCGCAGATCGTCATCAATCTGGGCATCGCCGAGCCGGGCGGCCAGGTCGAGGCCCTGCAGGCACTCATGAACATCTTTATGGGCGCCGATGCCGCAGCCGACGTGCTCGGCCAGACCACGCCCCAGGGCATGGTCGACGCCATCCGCCGCCACTTCTAAGGTGGGGCTGAGTCGGCACTTGGGGACTGTCCCTAACTGCCGGCTGCCAGAGCTGTCCCCTTTGCACCAAAATGGTGCAGATTAATCTGTCCCCAATGCACCAAGCGTGCCGCGGGGGCTGCGTTGTGACACAATGGCGTTTGTTCGATTCGTTATGCGAAAGGCCAACTATGGCAAATAAGAAAAAGAACTCCGAGGCCGCGCCGACGCCCGAGCAGCAGGCCCGCGCTGCCTCCAGCTCTCGCAAGAAGCAGCGCAAGACGTACGTGTCTAAGACCGTCAAGATCGTTCTGGTGGTCATCGGCGTGCTGGCGATGCTGCTTTCCGTCTCGGCGATGGCGTGCTCCGGCCTTATGTCGCAGGCTGAGGACACCTCGAGCTACAAGCTGACCGGCGGTGTTGCTGCCACTATCAACGGCACCAACCTTACCGAGGACACCGTGACCAAGCAGATCATGAGCATGCGCACGTCCTACGGCTACACCAAGGATGAGGATTGGGCGCAGTATCTGGTTGACAACGACCTCACGCCCAAGAAGTACCGCAAGCAACTCATCGACTCCTACACGCAGCAGATTCTGCTTCAACAGGCACAGAAGGAGAACGGCGTGACGGTGTCGGACGAGGAGGTCGAGAAGGCTTGGAAGGACGCGTGCAAGAGCGCGGGCGGAGCCAAGGCCTTTAAGAAGACCCTCAAGACCTACGGCTATACCGAGGACACCTACAAGGACTCGCTCAAGGAGAGTCTGGCGCAACAGAAACTCAAGGATGCCGTCGCGCCCACGAGCAAGCCCAAGGACAGCGAGATTGTCGATTACATCAACGAAAATCTGTCCAGCTACAACGACGCCCGCCGCTCGTCGAACATCCTGATCAAGGTTGATTCCGACGCTTCCGACGAGGACAAGGCTGCCGCCAAGGCCAAGGCGCAGGAGTGCCTGGACAAGATCAACTCCGGTGAGCTGAGCTTTGAGGACGCCGTTGAGCAGTACTCCGAGGACACCGGTTCCAAGGAGAAGAAGGGCGATGTGGGCTGGGATAAGCTCACCACCTTTGTCGACAGCTACCAGACGGCGCTCGAGGGACTCAACAAGGGCGACGTGAGCGAAGTCGTCGAGTCGACCTATGGCTACCACATCATCAAGTGCACCGACTACTTCCATGTCGATAATCAGGTTGATGACATCAACCAGGTGCCCAAGGACATCAAAAAGTACGTCTCCAACGTGGTGAAGACGCAAGCGGCCAGCACCGCGTACAGCGAGTGGCTGGAGCAGTACAAGAAGGATGCCGACATCACCGTCAACCCCATGCCCAAAGACGTACCCTATAACGTGAGTCTGAAGGGTGTCACCAAGAGTTCGACCGACGATTCGTCGACGACTGAGTAATCATGGGGCGGTGCTCGCGCGAGTGCCGCCCACACTATTGAGGAGGATTTGCAGATGACCAACGAAGAGCTGCAGAAGGAAATGATTGCGGCCATGAAGGCCAAGGACAAGGTTCGCCTGTCCATCATTCGCCAGGTTAAGGCCGAGGTGAAGAATATCGAGGTCAATGAGCGCCGCGATGTGACCGAGGAAGACGTCAACAGCATGATCAAGCGTCTGATCAAGCAGACGAGCGAGACGCTGGAGATGTCCATCAAGGCCGGCACCGACCAGGAGCGTACCGACAACCTGACCGAGCTGGTCAAGATTCTGGAGAGCCTGCTGCCCGCGCAGGTTTCGGGCGAGGAGCTCGAGGCCCTGATCGAGCAGGTTATCGCCGAGCTGGGCGCCACGTCCAAGAAGCAGATGGGCCAGGTTATGGGCGCACTCGGCAAGGCCACCGGTGGCAACTTCGATAAGCCGGCCGCGGCAAAGATCGTCGGAGCCAAACTCGCGTAGGGGCCGAGCGGTACATAGTTGATGTTTAGGGGGGCGTGGCCGTCATGGTCGCGCCCCTTTTTGCTGGGCTGGGCACTCATTGGGGACAGGCTTAAATGAGTGCCCGGGCTACGCTCATTGGGGACGGGCTTAAATGAGTGCCCAATGAGCAGGTACTCATTTAAGTCTGTCCCCAATGACTAGGTGGAAGGTTGCGGGTTCTTTACGGGAATGTAGTGTGGGCTGCGGAAACGTGATTCTTTCCGTACAATAGTTCAACTCGTGTAAACGCAGGGAAGGGACATTCATGGCAGACATGATCGAGATCAAGCATCTCAACAAGTACTTTGGCGACCTGCATGTGCTCAAAGATATCAACCTCACCGTCAAACGCGGCGAGAAGCTCGTAATGATCGGGCCTTCCGGCTCGGGTAAATCGACGCTCATCCGTTGCGTCGATTATCTGGAGGAGCCCACGTCGGGCGAGGTTGTCATCGACGGTACGCCGCTCACCAAAAAGAATCACCTGGAGATGGCTCGCAAGTATAGTTCCATGGTGTTTCAGCAGTTCAACCTGTATCCCAACATGACGGTGCTGGGCAACCTGACGCTCGCGCCCATCAAACTGCAAAAGAAGAGCAAGGAGGAGGCGACCGAGATCGCCATCGCTGCGCTCAAGCGCGTCGGCATGGCACATAAGGCCGGCGAGTATCCGCAGAATCTCTCGGGTGGTCAGCAGCAGCGCATCGCCATCGCCCGTGCCCTGTGCACCAAGCAGCCTATCATCCTGTTTGACGAGCCGACCTCGGCACTCGACCCCGAGATGGTCCAGGAAGTCCTGGACGTTATGATTGAGCTCGCGCAGGAGGACATCACCATGATCTGCGTGACGCACGAGATGGGCTTTGCGCGCCAGGTGGCCGACCGCGTCATCTTTATGGAGGACGGCCGCATCCTGGAGGAGGGCACGCCCGAGCACTTCTTCGATAACCCCGAGAACCCGCGTTGCCGCGAGTTCCTGTCCAAGATTCTGCACTAGGCGCGGTGATGGACATGACGGATATGACGAGGGCGGCCGTGTCGCGCCGTCACTTTTTGCAGCTGGCGGGCGCCGGTATGCTTACGCTGACGGGGGCCGCGCTTACCGGTTGCGGCAACTCCACCAGCGGCGAGGGCTCCGACAAGGGGTCCAAGCTTGCGGCCATTAAGTCGCGCGGCCATCTGAATGCCGGCGTTAAGAAGGATGTTCCCGGCTACGGCTATTACGACACCGCCAAGGGTCGCTTTGAGGGCATGGAAGTCGATTTGTGCTACCAGATCGCCGCTGCCGTCTTTGGCGTGAGTTACAAGGAGGCCCGCGCCCAGGAGCTTGTCGAGTTTGCCGACGTAACGCCCAAGACGCGCGGTCCGCTGATCGATAACGGCCAACTTGACGTGGTCGCGGCGACCTACACCATCACCGACGAGCGCAAGAAGAGCTGGGATTTCTCGACGCCGTACCGCACCGACTACGTGGGACTCATGGTCAAGAAGCGTTCGGGCTTTACCTCGATTGAGGATCTGGATGGTAAGGTCATTGGTGTGAGCCAGGGTGCCACCACGCAGGGCCTGATCGAGCAGATGATCAAGGACAACGGCTTTAGCTGCAAGCCCGAGTTTAGGGCCTTTAGCGGCTACCCCATCATCAAGAGCTCGCTCGACGCCGGCAATATCGACGTCTTCGCCATGGACCGCTCCACGCTGGCCGGTTACATGAACGAGACCGTTGAGCTGCTGCAGCCCGAGGTCAAGTTTGGCGAGCAGGGCTACGGCGTGGCAACCAAGAAGGGCTGCGACCTTTCGGCCGTGGTCGATCAGGTGATTTGCGATCGCCTGGCCGACGGCTGGCTCGACCAAGAGGTCAAGACCTGGGGTCTTGTATAGGCGCATCGTCCAAGGAAGGAATCAAATGCTCGAAGGATTATTTGACGCCGACCGTTGGTCGACGACATTTCAAAACATGGGGCCCTTCTGGGAGGGCTTTGGCGTGACGCTGCAGGTGGTCGTTGCCGGTCTGCTGCTGTCGCTGGTGCTGGGCACGCTGCTGGGCGTGTTCTCCACCACTCGTTCGCGCGTGCTGCGCGCCATAAGCCGCGTGTACGTGGAGTTTTACCAGAACACCCCGTTGCCCGTACAGGTGCTCTTTATGTACATGGCCGGTCCGCAGTTTTTGCAGGCCATAACCGGTGCCGACCAGCCGGTGCGCATCGCGCCGTTCGTGCTGGGCTTCTTGGGTGTGGGCCTGTATCACGCGGCCTACATCTCGGAGGTCATCCGCACCGGTATCGAGGCGGTTCCGCGCGGTCAGATGGAGGCGGCCCAGAGCCAGGGCTTTACCCGTGCACAGGCGTACTGGTACATCGTGCTGCCCCAGACCTGTCTCTTATACACAT
>DAWCEJ010000276.1:0-2635 GCA_052274955.1 Collinsella sp. | reverse complement strand
GGGGCAAGGCCGACTTCGCGCCGGGCTACGACTTCGGCAGCAAGGAGATCGTCGCCTGGTCCACGTCGCTGCACCCCAACATGGCTCAGCAGCACGAGCTGCTCGACCAGCTCGTGTCCAAGAAGCCCAAGGGCTCCAGGCCGATCCTGCACTCGGACATGGGCTGGCAGTACCAGCAGGCCGGTTGGTGCAGGCGGTTGGAGGAGGCCGGCGTGGTGCAGAGCATGTCCCGGAAGGGCAACTGCATCGACAACGGCGCGACGGAGCAGGTGTTCGGCCACATCAAGGACGAGTTCTTCCGCGGAAGGACGTGGCCGGACTTCGAGTCCTTCAAGGCGGACCTCGACGACTTCGTGGTCCATTGGAACACGAGGAGGCGCCAGGTTAAACTGAAGGGACTGACCCCGGAGGAGTTCCGGAGACAGTCCCTTGCGGCGTAGTTCTTATTTAAGCCGTCCAAGTTTTGGGGTGCAGTTCAACCACGGCAGCGCCGATAATTTGGCAGCGCCAGCGAGCGGGCCGCATTTGAGACAAGGTGACGTGAAACGAAAGGGCGCTGACCTTCTGGTCGCGCCCTTGAAGTTGAACGTCAGATTGTCCAAATGCGGTCCGCGCAGTGTCGGCCGGTCCGCCGTTCGGTAGAACGGCGGAACTAAACCAACTTGAAGCCCTTGCGCTTGCCCACGGAAAGGGTGTCGCCCAGCTTGAGCGCACTGGGGTCGATGTTGTAGCTCTTGGGAACCACGGCCTTGCCGTTGATTTTGACACCGCCGCCGTCGATATCGCGGCGGGCCTGACCGGCGCTCGCCGAAAGACCCAAGTCCTTGAGCAGGCCGGCGAGGTAGATCTGGCCCTCGTCGTTAACGGTCAGCTCGACGTGCTTCTCGGGGAAATCGGCAAGCTGGCCCTCCTTGAACACACGGTCGAACTCGGCCTGGGCCTCGTCGCCGGCGCCGGCGCCGTGGTAGGTATCGCACAGGTCGCGGCCCAGTGCGCGCTTGAGCTCGTAGGGGTCGGCGGAACCGTCGGCCAGGGCGGCGTCGATCTTGTCGACCTCGGCCGGGGTGAGCGAGCTGGCCAGACGATAGTACTTGCCGATCATCTCGTCGGGGATGGACATGGTCTTGCCGAACATATCCTTGGGGGCATCGGTCAGGCCGATGTAGTTGCCGTAGGACTTGGACATCTTGCGCACGCCGTCGGTGCCCTCGAGCAGCGGCATGGTGAGCGCGATCTGCGGCTCCATGCCCATCTTCTCCATGAGCTCGCGACCAGCAAGCAAGTTGAAGAGCTGGTCGGTGCCGCCCATCTCCACGTCGGCCTTGATCTGAACGGAGTCGAAGGCCTGCATCACGGGGTACAGGAACTCGTGCAGGGCGATCGGCGTCTGGGACTGGTAGCGCTTGGTAAAGTCGTCGCGCTCGAGGATGCGGGCGACGGTGAACTTGGAGCACACCTGCAGCAGGCCGGCCAGATCCATCGACAGGATCCAGTCGCCGTTGTGCACGATGGTGGTCTTCTCGGGGTCCAGGATCTTCATGGCCTGGCTGACATAGGTCTCGGCGTTGGCCTCGATCTGCTCCTGCGAAAGCTGCGGGCGGGTGGAGTTCTTGCCCGAGGGGTCGCCGATCAGTGCGGTACCGTTACCGATGATGAGGGTGACGTTGTGGCCCAGGTCCTGGAACTGACGCATCTTGCGCAGGGGCACGGCATGGCCCAGGTGCAGGTCGGGGCTGGTAGGATCGACGCCGAGCTTGATGTTGAGGGACTCGCCCTTCTCAAGCTTCTTGCGAAGGTCGGCCTCGGGGACGATCTGCGCTGCGCCCGAGGTGATGATACGCATTTGCTCGTCGACAGACAGCATTGGGTATCCTCCTTTTGCTATAGCACCCTCACCGGATACGGCGGTGCTCGAAGTTCATAAACCCACTCATAATAACCAAAACGGCGCGGCCGAACACCTACGACAGGAAAATCCTCGTCCTGCCGCACGCGTCGATAACGACCGGCAAACGCGTGCCGTCACGTTCGACCAAAAAGCGCGCCCGCTGACGGCGCGAGCAGTCACGGCAACGGACCTGCCCCGTCGCATCCGTGGCGCAGGCGCCCTCGGCAGTCAGCAAGCAGTGCTCGCACACCATGAGCTCGGGACGGTCGGCGTCGACAGGCCCCAAGACACCGGGGCAAGCGGCAAGCTCGGCAACACGCTCCGCGTCGTCGGCGACAAGCTCGGCAGGCACATACACACGGCCCGCGCCGAGCCCGCGTAGCCAGGCAAGCGTAACCCGGTTTGCGCAAAACACCGGTGCCGCAACGTCAAACGCCACGCCCAGCTCACGCGCCATCGCCACCTGTCCCAGATTACGACAGACGACGCGCCCGGCACGCCGCATAAGCGAGCGGGTACGCGAGGCATCGGCTGCACGACAGACCTCGTCGAGCACCACAACGGCGTCGGACAAATCGAGTTCTCCGCGCGGGCCGGCATCCATCAGCCGCCAGGCAAAGACCATGCGATCGGAAGCCCCCTTTTCCGTCGGCTCCGTCAACGCCGCCTCGGGCACGTCGCCAACAGTCACGGCGGCCTCAAAGGGCAGCATCTCAACGGCTCGTGCAACGGGTACGCCCGCGTCCG
>DAWCEJ010000275.1:0-1055 GCA_052274955.1 Collinsella sp. | reverse complement strand
ACTCATGGACGGCGAGGAGAACTACCTGGATATCGACACCGCGAAGGACCGCCTTGCCGGCTGGAACTTTGCTGAGTCCGAGACCGCTGAGACCGAGGAGAACTAATATGCCTAAACGTACTGACATCAAGCGCATCCTCGTCATTGGTTCGGGCCCCATCGTTATCGGCCAGGCCTGCGAGTTCGACTACTCCGGCGCCCAGGCCTGCAAGGTGCTCAAGGAGGATGGCTTTGAGGTCATCCTGGTCAACTCCAACCCGGCGACCATCATGACCGACCCGGGTCTTGCCGATCGTACCTATGTCGAGCCCATCACCGCCGAGTTTATCGAGCGCGTAATCAAGAAAGAGCGCCCGGACGCGCTGCTGCCCACGCTGGGCGGCCAGACCGGTCTGAACGCCGCCGGCGAGCTGGCGAAAGACGGTACGCTCGACAAGTACGGCGTCGAGATGATCGGCTGTGACCTTGCCGCCATCGAGCGCGGCGAGGACCGCAAGCTCTTTAACGAGGCCATGGCCGAGATCGGCCTGGAGGTCGCGCGCTCGGGCTATGCCTACAGCGTGGCCGACGCCGAGGCCATCGCCGAGCGCGTGGGCTATCCCTGCGTACTGCGCCCGAGCTTTACCCTCGGCGGCGCCGGTGGCGGCATCGCTCATACCCACGAGGAGCTCGTCTCCATCGTGAGCCAGGGCCTTGAGCTCTCGCCTGCCCATGAGGTGCTGGTCGAGGAGTCCATCGAGGGCTGGAAAGAGTACGAGATGGAGGTCATGCGCGACCACGCCGGCAACGGCATCATCGTGTGCTCCATCGAGAACCTCGACCCCATGGGCGTGCATACCGGCGACTCCATCACTGTGGCGCCGGCGCAGACCCTCTCCGACCTGGAGTATCAGCGCATGCGTGTCGCCTCGCTCGCCATCTTGGAGAAGATCGGCGTCGAGACCGGCGGCTCCAACGTGCAGTTTGCCGTGAACCCCCAGACCGGCCGCCTGATCGTCATCGAGATGAACCCGCGCGTGAGCCGCTCGTCCGCACTGGCCTCCAAGGCCACGGGC
>DAWCEJ010000274.1:0-1415 GCA_052274955.1 Collinsella sp. | reverse complement strand
TCGCGCACGTCGGCGAGCTTGGTGCCGGGCTTGACGAGCAAGTTGTGGTCGATCTTGAGGCGAAGCGAGCGCACGATGTGGAAGTCGAACTGGGCGAGCAGGTCGTAGACGGCGTTGACCGAGCCGGCGGTGGAGTTCTCGATGGGCAGCACGCCAAACTCGCAGAAGCCGTCGCGCACAGCGCGCATAACGCCTTCGAAGGTCTCGAAAAACGCGATGTCGGGCACGTCGAAGAGCTTGCACGCGGCGATTTGACTGTAAGCGCCCTCAACGCCCTGGCAAGCGACGGTGGCAGTTTGAGGGAAGGGCGTGTCAAAGGCTGCAGCCGTGGCGTGGGCCTTTTGCGAGACAGTGATGCCCTTGAGTTCGTTGATGTAGCGCTGCTGCTCGGCCTTGCTCATGCTCATGAGGAGACGGAACAGGGTAATGGTCTGCGCCTCGTAGCGCTCGGGCGCGCGGCTGGCGAGGTTGTTGAGCTTGGAGCGCTCGCGGGCGGGGTCGAAGACGGCCTTGCCCATCTCGATTTTTGACTTGGCGACTTCGGTGGCAATGTCCATGCGCTCGATAAAGCTGTTGAGGAGCGTGGTGTCGATGCCATCGATGGCCTGGCGGATGTCAGCAAGGTCCATAGGGACCCCTTTCGTGAATCATTGCCCGGGGTGGGCTGGTTAGCGCTGGGCGGCGTCCTCGAGGAGGGCGTCCCAGATGGCGAGCGCCGCGGCTGCTTCGGCTACGGGGACGGCTCGGGGGACGATGCAGGGATCGTGACGGCCGTGGACCGAGAGCTCGGCATTTTCCATGGCGTCCATGTCTACGGTCTGCTGCTCGCGGCCAATTGAGGGCGTCGGCTTTACGGCCATGCGCCACATGACGGGCGCGCCGGTCGAAATACCGCCCAGGATGCCGCCGGCGTTATTGGACTCGACTTCGATCTCGCCGGTCTCGGCATCGATGCGATACGGATCGTTGTTCTCGCTGCCGCGCATGGCGGCCACGGCAAAGCCCATGCCAAACTCCACGCCCTTTACGGCGGGAATGCCAAACGCGATTTGCGCGATGCGGTTCTCGATGCCGTCGAACATGGGGTCGCCGATGCCCGTGGGAAGCCCGTAAATGCCGCACTCCACGATGCCGCCGATGCTGTCGAGTTCATCGCGCGCGGCCAGAATCTCCTCGCGCATGCGGCCAGCGGCAGCAGGATCGATGCACGGCAGGTCGTTCGTAAGGATCGCCTTGCGGTCGGCCTCGCGATAGACTATGTCGTCCATCGGCAGGTCGGAGATGCCGCCGATCTGCGCCACATGCGCCATCACTTTAATGCCGCGGGCCTCGAGTGCCTGCAGCGCAATGCCGCCGGCGATGCACAGGGGTGCCGTTAGGCGGCCGGAGAAGTGTCCGCCGCCGGCGACATCGTG
>DAWCEJ010000273.1:0-5088 GCA_052274955.1 Collinsella sp. | reverse complement strand
CCTTCAAGAGCCAGAACATGGCGCTCAACAGCGGTGTCACGGCCGATGGGCTCGAGATGGGGCGCGCCCAGATCATGCAGGCCGAGGCGTGCGGCATCGCGCCCGACGTGCGCATGAACCCCATCCTGCTCAAGCCCGAAAGCGACCACCGAAGCCAGCTCATCGTGGTCGGCAAGGCGCAGGGAGCCTTCGCTGCGAGGGACTACTTCGCGCGAAAGAAGGCGCTCATGCCGCAGATTTTGGAGGCGTTCGATTCGCTCGCGGAGGAAAACGACGTCATCGTCATCGAGGGCGCCGGCAGCCCCGTCGAAATCAACCTTGCCGAAAACGACATCGTCAACATGGGGCTCGCGCGCGCCGTGTCCTCCCCCGTGCTGCTCGCGGGCGACATCGACCCAGGCGGGGTGTTTGCCCAGCTCTACGGCACGGTCGCGCTCTTTGCACCCGAGGACCGCGCGCTTTTGCGGGGGCTTGTGGTGAATAAGTTTCGCGGCGATGTGGAAATCCTGCGCCCGGGTTTGGCCCCGCTCGAGAAGATGTGCGGGGTTCCCGTCGTGGGGGTCGTGCCGTATCTTACGCTCGACCTGGACGACGAGGACTCGCTTGCACCGCGTCTATCTGCCCGCGAGGCACGCGGCGTCATCGACGTCGCCGTCGTGCGCCTTCCGCATTTGTCGAACTTCACCGACTTCGACCCGCTTTCGCGCGTGCCCGGCGTGGGCGTGCGCTATGTTTCTTCGACGACCGATCTGGGCAGACCCGACCTGGTGGTGCTCCCAGGCTCGAAGACCACGCTCGACGACGCACGCTGGCTTGCGGCTAGTGGCATCGGAGCCTGTGTACGCGCGCTTTCGGGCGCGGGTACGCCGGTGCTCGGTATATGCGGAGGCTACCAGCTTTTGGGAGACGAGCTTTCCGATCCGCACGGCAGGGAAGGCGCTGGCACCGCGCGCGGGCTCGGGCTCATCCCTGCAAGTACGGTGTTCAAGGAGGAAAAGCGCCTCGCCCAGTCGGAGCTTCGCATCACGGGCGCCCAAGGCGCGTTCTCGGTGTGGAACGGCATGACGGCTCGCGGGTACGAGATTCACGACGGCGAAACGACCGTCTCCTGCGCCCCTGCGGGCACGATTGGCGGCAAACCAGAAGGCGCGGCCTGCGGAAACGTGTTCGGAACCTATCTCCACGGCCTGTTCGACGAACCGGGGGTGGCGCTTGCCCTCGCGCGCTCGCTTGCGCGCATGCGCGGCCTGCCCGAGAGCGTCGTGGGTGCTGCGGGCGCGGCGTCCGCGGCCGATCACCGTGCGCGCGAGTTCGACCGCCTGGCCGACGGCGTGCGCGGGGCGCTCGACATGGAGTATGTCTACCGCATTATCGAGGAGGGCGTATGATCCACGTGTATCATGGCGACGGCAAAGGCAAGACCACGGCGGCGATGGGCCTCGCCCTTCGCATGCTCGCCGCAGGCCGCCGCGTCGTCGTCGTGCAGTTCCTGAAAGACGGCGAAAGCGGGGAGGTGCGCCTGCTCGCCGAGCATTTCGGCGTGCCCGTGTTCGCGGGGAAGGCGTCGGACAAGTTTACCTGGTCCATGACGTCGGAAGAACTTGCCGCGACGCGCGAGCTGCACGATGGGAACCTCGCTTCCGCGCTCGCCGAGCTCGAGGGCGCGCAGGAGGGGCTGCTCGTGCTCGACGAGGCGCTCGACGCGCTTTCGAAGGGGCTTGTCGACGAGGCGCTCGTGGACCGCGCGCTCGATATGTCCGCGCGCGGCGTCGAAGTAGCGCTCACCGGGCGCGCGCCTTCCCGCAAGATCGTGGAGAAGGCCGACTACATAACCGAGATGCGGTGCGAGAAACACCCCTACGCTCAGGGGATAGGTGCAAGGGAAGGAGTGGAGTACTAGATGGATTCCAAGGAGATGGCGCCCGGCGACATCGAGCGGCGCAGCTTCGAGATCATCACCGAAGAGCTCGGCGGCCGCACGTTCCCGCCGCTTGAAGAGCCCGTCGTGAAGCGCGTCATCCACACCACTGCCGACTTCTCGTACGCCGATTCCCTCGTATTCACCCATGACGCCGCGCACCGTGCGCTCGACGCACTGCGCGCAGGGGCCACGGTGCTCACCGACACGAACATGGCGCTCGCAGGCATAAGCAAGCCCGCGCTCGCGAAGATCGGCTGCAAGGCCGTGTGCTATATGGCCGACCCTGATGTCGCCGCGGCTGCGCGCGCCGCGGGCACGACTCGCGCCGTTGCGAGCATGGACAAAGCTTGCGGCATCGAGGGTCCGCTCATCGTGGCCGTCGGCAACGCTCCCACAGCACTTCTGCGCCTCGCCGAGCTCATGGACGCGGGGAAGATCGCGCCCGCGCTCGTCGTTGGGGTGCCGGTCGGGTTTGTGAACGTGGTCGAGGCGAAAGAGGAGCTACTCGCGCGACGCGTGCCGGCCATCGTCGCGAGGGGTCGCAAGGGCGGCTCGACCGTGGCGGCCGCCATTATGAACGCGCTGCTCTACCAGATCACGCGCCCAGGCGGCCCGAAGTGACGGCGCCCGCATTCGCGCCGGCACTGCGCATCTTCGCCGGCACCACCGAGGGCCGCCTTCTGTGCGAATGGGCGAGCGGGGCGGGCATCCCCGCCCGTGCCTACGCGGCAACCGAGTACGGAGGCGAGCTTTTGGGCGAGCTTCCGGGCATCGAGGTGCATGCGGGCAGGCTCGACGAGGCCGACATGGAGCGCGAGCTTTCCGGCGCGCGCATCGTCGTCGACGCCACGCACCCCTTCGCTACGCTCGCAAGCGGCAACATCCGGGTCGCTTCGCTCGCCGTGGGTGCACGATGCCTGCGCCTTGCGCGCCCGGTCGAGGCGCTGCCCAAAGGCGTCGTGTCGGTCGCGTCGATCGCCTGCGCAGCGCGCTTTCTCTCCGAGAACCCGGGTCGCGCGCTTCTCACGACGGGGAGCAAGGAGCTTGCTCCCTACACGCGCGTAGCCGATTTCGCGGAGCGCTTCTTCGTGCGTGTGCTCCCGCTGCCCGGTGCTATAACGAAGTGCATCGACGCGGGGTTTTCACCGTCGCACGTCATCGGCATGCAGGGGCCCTTTACCCGCGAGCTCAACGAGGCGATGCTTCGGCAGGTGGGCGCCCAGTGGCTTGTGACCAAGGACTCGGGAACCGTAGGCGGCACGGCCGAGAAGATCGCCTCCGCGCGCGGCGTGGGAGCGCGCTGTATCGTGGTCGCCCGTCCCGCCGAGGGAGGCGGGGCCCTTTTGCTTCGGGAAGTGGAAGACGCGCTCTTACGGGAGTTCGCGCGCTAGGCGCTCGCCGCGCCTGCGCGCCCTCCCGCCCGCGAGGAGGAGCACCCCGAGCAAGCTCGACCCGTACAAGCCCGTCATCTACCAATAGCTCGAGGACGACGCCCGGAACTGGCGCAAACAGCCCTTCAATGAGTTGCGGTGAAATAGTGTCTGTTTTTGCTGCTAGATAGCATATTTAGTCCCTAATTCACCGCAACTTGTTGGTGGTGGCTTACTGGTAGCGTAGGCACTCCACCGGGTCGAGCTTTGCCGCGCGGCGAGCGGGGTAGAAGCCAAAGATTACGCCGATGCCGACCGATACGGCAAACGCGATCAACACTGTTGTAATGGAGAAGCTTGGCGTGATCGTCCCGGTAGCTCCAAACTCGCTCATGATGCCCGAGCTTGCGGCAAAGAATGTGAGTCCCCATGCCAGCAGATAGCCAATCAGGACACCCAACAGTCCGCCGGTGACGCACAGCGCCGAGGACTCGGCCAAAAACTGCGCGGTGATATCGCGACGACTTGCGCCCAGGGCACGGCGAATGCCGATCTCACGGATGCGCTCAGTCACGTTGGTGAGCATCATATTCATAATGCCGATACCGCCGACAAGCAGCGAGATGCTGGCGACAGCACCCATGATGAGCGAGAACGCGCCCATAAAGGAGTTGAGTGCATCGATAGCGCTTTTCATGGAGGTTGCCGATACACTGTCGTACTCGTCCTCCTCCTCGATGCCCTTCATCGCGCGCACCTTGGATTCGATGGTTTTGCAGAGCTCATCCATGTCCGTGCCCTCGGCGGCAAGTGCCGTCACGCTGGGGAATGAAGGATTCTCGTCGCCAAACAGTCCGGAGATAGTTTCGCGTGGCATATACAGCGTGAGCGAGCCCATGGAGTCGCTGCCGCCATCAATCACGCCTACAATCTGCACCTCGCCGTTGGACACCTTGATGGTTTTCCCCAGCGCATCCTGTTCGTTGCCGTAAAGCTGATCGGCGCCGTTGCGGCTGATGAGCGCCACGCGCGAGCCTGATTGGGACTCGGCCTGGGAATAGGTGCGCCCCGCAACGAGCTTGCTGGCCCCCACGGCGTCGAGCATGTCGCTATCGACACCCTGTGCCATGACGGTATAGCTTTTATCGCCGGTCTTATACTCGGTATACGCGCTGTCGACAATGCCGATCTGCTCTATCTGCGGCACCAGTTTTTGAAGCTTCTCGATGTCCGACTCGGTGAGTTCTTGCGACGAATAGATTTGCACCATGCGTGCCGCATTGAGGCCCAGACTGTTGACCAGGCTGTTTTGGATGCCGCCGATGAGCGAAGTCATGGCGATAACCGAGGCGATGCCGATGACAATGCCCAGAATGGTGAGCAGGCTGCGCCCCTTGTTGGCCTCGAGCGAGTGAAGGGCTTCCTGGATGAGATCGCGGGCGCTCATGCCACCACTCCTTTCGGCGGGTTGGCGGAGGCGGAAATCATGGGCAGGCTATCTACGGCGCTGCGCAGGGTCCGCGGTGCATGTGGAATATACGCGCCGTCGTGAATGCGACCGTCGCGGATGGTCACGGCACGGTCGGCCTCGGCGGCGATGCCGGGGTCGTGTGTGATAAGCACGATGGTTTTGCCGCGTTTCTGGAGCTTATGGAAGGTCTCCATCACAAGCGCTCCGGTAGCGGAGTCCAGGTTTCCCGTAGGCTCGTCGGCCAGAATGATGGGCGGGTCATTGACGAGGGCGCGCGCGATTGCGACGCGCTGCATCTGGCCGCCCGAGAGCTCGGATATGCGGTG
>DAWCEJ010000272.1:0-8664 GCA_052274955.1 Collinsella sp. | reverse complement strand
CTGCTCGCAGACCTCGTCCACGGCAGCCTCAATCTGAGGACGGAGAGCGAGGGCATCGCTCACAACCTTCTCGTAACGAGGCTCATCGAAATTGAACATCCCTTACTCCTAACTCACTTAGATGAACCCTTCATTCATCCCATAACGTTATAATACTTTATATAACTAACTATGCAAGTATTATTTTGATTCTGTTCTTTCATCAAGCCCCTTAAAACAACAATCGGCATTGTTGGACACAGCGTGCAAGTTCATTGAACGATTCAATATGCATCGTCCCTAGTTAAATGACGTCTTATGCAAATACCTTTAATCCACTTGGGGCCGACGAATCTTTTGACTGTCCGCAGAAGCTTTCCCGGAATTCCCCATGGATAGACGCACCGGCAATCGCTTCGTTATCTGGCTTATTGCGCATTGCCGGGGCATCTGGGAAAAAGCGCAATCTACCGCGTGGTCAGCTAGCGTTTCATCGGAATTGACCGCATCCGCGCCAAATACTAAATCGCAATCGTTGAAACTCGCCCGATCATATGGCGGCAATTTCTCGCCTTAAAAATGAGCACGAAATAAGGGGGCAGCTGTTTGCAACTTGCTTTATTCGTAAGTGTTTTTACTGAAAAACAATCACCAACCAAACAGCACTATTAATTGTTTGGCTCTTTGCTGTACAGCCATCTTTCGTATACGTCTCTCGTCTATCTCTCATCTCCCGGTTGGAGACGAAAGGTGTGCGGGAGTGGATAATTGGACGGCATTTGGGCCTGCGACGGATTATTTCGTCCGAAAATCCACGCTCATTTGGCGGGACACGCGGGGCCTATGCCCAATCCGCTGGCATCGTCTTCAGTTCGCTGCAGAGCCGCGGCCCCATATGGGTATACTCTCGAGGATTCGACTCGATTCGCCCCCGCTGGGGCGTCAAAGGAGACTGCATATGCCCACCACCTCAACCGACCCGCGCGCCGCTGCCGCCGCGCTGCTAGTGCCCGGCACCACCTGCCACGGCTTTGCCGTCGAGCGCTGCGAGACCGTGCCCGAGCTCGACTCGGACGCCTATGTGCTGCGCCACACTGCCTCGGGCGCTCGCCTGCTGTACCTGGCGTGCGACGACGAAAACAAGGCCTTTGCCATTGGCTTTAAGACGCCGCCGGCCGATTCCACCGGCGTGTTCCATATTCTTGAGCACTCGGTCCTGTGCGGATCGGCCAAGTTCCCCGTCAAGGAGCCGTTTGTCGACCTGATCAAGAGCTCCATGCAGACGTTCCTCAACGCCATGACCTACCCCGACAAGACCATCTACCCCGTTGCGACCACCAACGAGCAGGATCTGTACAACCTGATGGACGTGTACCTTGATGCGGTGTTCAACCCGGCCATCTATACCAAGCCCACCATTTTTGAGCAGGAGGGCTGGCACTACGAGCTGGACCTGCCGGAGGGCGCCGAGGACGAGAGCGACGCCAGCTCCGCGAGCCTGCGCGAGGGCACGCTGCGCTATAACGGCGTGGTGTTCAACGAGATGAAGGGCGCGCTGTCCGACCCTATGAGCGTGCTGGACGACGCCGTCAACGCCGCGCTCTATCCCGACACCGCCTATGCGCACGAGAGCGGCGGCGACCCGCGCGCGATTCCCGCGCTCACCTACGAGCAGTTCCTGGATACGCACGCGCGCCACTACAATCCTTCCAACTCTTATATAACGCTCTACGGCGACCTAGATGTAGACCGCGCGCTGGCGTTTTTGGACGAGCGTTATCTGTCGCAGCCGAGCGCCGCGAGCCGCCGCATGGACGCTGCCGTTGCCGCCGGCGAGGACCCGTCCACGCTGGCACCCAATCCGCTGGACGTGCAGGCGCCTGTGACCTGCGAGTATAAGCGCGTCGAGATGGCCACCACGCCCGAGAACGCCTTGGTGGGCCTGGGTCTGGTGCTGGGCAGCGCGCTCGACCGCAAGCGCACGATCGCGGCGGATATCCTGTTCGAGGCACTGCTGGGCTCCAACGAAGCACCGGTTAAGAAGACCATTCTGGCCGCCGGCCTGGGCGGCAACGTGGTGAGCTACACCGCGGCCGAGAGCCTGCAGCCCTACGAGCTCATCATGCTGCAAAACGCGCAGCCCGGCGTGGCGCGCGAGCTACGTCGCGTGTTCCAGGACGCCTGCCGCGACCTGTGTGAGCACGGCGTTCCGCGCGAGCGCCTGGAAGCCATCATCAGCAGCAACGAGTACGACCTGCGCCAGCGCGACTATGGCATCGCCGACGGCGTGGCCATTGCGTGCGACGCGCTGAGCACCTGGCTCTACGATGACGACGCCGCGACGCTGGCGCTCAAGTACGGCCCGGTGTACGAGGAGCTTCGTGGCGAGCTGGACGGCAGCTACTTTGAGGACCTGCTGCGCGAGCTCGTGCTGGAGAATGGCCATATGGCGCTGGTCGAGCTGGTTCCGGTAGACGCTGCCGAGGGTGCAGAGGGTGCCGAGGCCGCCGAGCTGGCTGCCAAGCGCGACGCCATGACCGATGCCGAGCTGGCCGACGTGGTCGAGCGCACGGCCGTACTGCGTGCCGCGCAGGAGGCCGAGGACACGCCCGAGGACAAGGCCACGCTGCCGCGCCTCCGCGTATCCGACATTGGCGAGGCGCGCCCCGAGCCGCCGCTCGTTGTGGACACGACCGCGCCCATCCCCTGCCTGCGCCACGGCATCCCCACCAACCGTCTGGCCTACGCCATGCAATACTTCGACCTGAGCTGCGTCGCATTTGAGGACCTGCCCTACGTGACGCTGCTCTGCCGCCTGCTCAAGCAGCTGCCCACGCGCGAGCATTCAGCCGAGGAACTCGACAACCTGCTCGCCGGCAAGCTGGGCTTTTTGAGCTTTACGACCGAGGTCATGACGCAGCCCGACGTGGACGGCGTGCGCCCCTACCTGCTGGTGAGCGCCGGCGCCCTGTCCGAAAAGATCGACGCGCTGGCGAGTCTGCCGCGCGAGGTGTGGTCGAGCACGCTGTTGCTCGATGCCGACGCCGACCGCGTGCGCGACGTGCTTACGCAGATTCGCATTGGGCTTGAGCAGGGCTTTATCAACAACGGCCACTCGGCGGCGCTCGGTCGCGCGATGAGCTACAGTTCGCCTTCGGCCGTGGTGCGCGAGCAGCTCTCGGGCGTGGACTTCTACCTGTTCCTGCGCGATCTGCTCGAGCACTTTGACGAGCGACTGGACGACCTGCGCGCCAAGCTTGCCGCGCTGGCAGACCGCATCTTTGTGGCCGATGGCTGCATGGCGAGCTTTACCGGCAGCGATGAGGACTTTAACGCGTACTGGGACGCCGCGGGCAACCTGGGGCTTGACGCGGGCGATGGCGCCGGCCGCGACGCGCTCGTGGTGCCGGCGCCGTGCGACCGCCACGAGGCTTTCGTGATCCCCAGCGACATCTGCTTTGCGGCAAGCGCGTGCGACCCGCGTCGCTTGGGGCTTGACGTGACGGGCGCCTGGGCGGTTGCCGCCAACGCGCTCTCCTACGACTATCTGTGGAACGAGATCCGCGTGAAGGGCGGCGCATACGGCTGCGGATTCCGCGCAGCCGGCGAGCGCCAGACGGCGTTCTACACCTACCGCGACCCGGCGATCGATCCTTCGATTGAGCGCGTGGAGCGCGCGGGTGCATGGCTTGGCAGCTTTGAGCCCGACGAGGCCGCCTTTGAGGGCTTTATCGTGAGCTGCGTGAGCGGCATGGACGCGCCGGTGAAGCCGTACGCGCTCACCAAGCGCCGCAACACGACCTACCTGGCCGGGCTCGATCCGCATGCGCGCGAGGAGCGTCGCGCCCAGATGCTCGCCGCCACGCCCGGTGAGCTGCGCTCGCTCGGCGCCGACGTGACGCGCATCGCAGCCGAGTCGCCCACCTGCGTCTTTGGCGGCCGAGACGTCATCGCCAAGAGCAACGCCAACTTCAACGTAGTCGACCTGCTGGGCTAGCCACAGCAAGCAAAACCACCACAAAGGGGACAGGCACCTTTGTGGTGGTTTCGACATTTGCCCAGATAAAACCTGCCAAAATAAACCTGTCCCTTTTTGGTAGGTTTGGGGGAGGGGGCTAGGATGGATAAGGCTGAGTTGCGGCGAGCGGTAATTGCTCGGCGCGATGCGATTGATTTGGATGTTCGGAAGGCAAAGTCTGCTGTCATTTGCATGCGGCTGGTTGAGCTGCTGGGCCGCTTGGATGCCGCGGCGCCGCGCACCGTTGCCGTCTATGCCGCGATGGGTTCCGAGGCAGACCCTGCCGCGTTTGCCGCTGCGGCCGCCGCGCGCGGCTGGCGCGCAGCCTATCCGTGCATGCTCTCGGCAGCCGAAGCCGCAGCTTGTGGCCAGCGTATGTGCATGCGGGCAGTTGCCGCCGACGATGCGTCCGCGGCTCCGTTTATCACTCATCCCACGCGAACCTTCGCTGCCGCGGACATCGGCAGCAACCGCTTCCCCATCGTGCCCGCCGAAGCACTCGACATGATTGTTGTGCCGCTCGTGGCCTTCGACCGCGCCGGCGCGCGTCTGGGCTACGGCGGCGGTTGCTACGACCGCTACCTGCCCACTGTTTCGCCCGCATGCCACGTCATCGGCATTGCCTTTGACGAGCAGCGCGTCGACGACGTTCCCACCGACGCCCACGACCTGCCGCTGCCCAACATCGTCAGCGCCTAAATGTCGTTGTATCGCACCCGCAAGATAAGCGTGGAAAAACTCCCACTTTGGGACTGTTCGGGGGCAAAAAACGGGAGATTATCCACGCTCATTATTCAAACGTCCGATAATCCACGCTCGTATGTCTGAAAATCCACGCTCAATCAACGCGCGTCCAGATTTCCGCGCTCGTGTGTCCGATTATCCACGCTCGTGCAGCTTAACGCCCCGCAACCGCCTCAACATGCACGCGGCACGCCGGCAACTTTGAGCTTGCGATCGAGCTTTGCCGGATCCCTCAGATCATCCCAGCACAAGCGCACGATCCTGCAGTTATCAAGCAGCGAAAGCCTCGACTCGCGCTGGCGCTCATCAAACTGCGCCTTTGCGAGCTTGCCCTCCTCCGCTGCCTTCTCGCTTTTAACGAATCCGTCAAATTCCCCGATGATCAGCCGATCTTCCACGCGCCACAAGTAGTCGACGCGATACGGCCGTCCCGGCTCAACCGGGTCAAACAGCTCAATTTGCAGCTCCGGCGTCTGCCAGCCGCGCTCGATCATCAGGGCGCGCGCCTTGGACTCGCCACCGCTTTCCGACAGGCCATCGGCATACCGTGCAACCCTGCGCGCCGTCACAACACCGCGACGATTTAAGCCAAGCTTGTTGACTGCCTCAACGAGATGCTCCTTCGACAACAGCTGCTCATGAAGCGCCGAGTCCGCAATGATCAGTCCCTCGACAAACGATGCATCGACCAGGCAATCCGTAATCGTTTGATCGATATCGGTCACGGCAATGTCCATCTGGGTGGCCCGTGTTTGACGAACATAACGATGGCGAACGACCTGAGAGCCCGGCGTCGTTGATTGTGCCGGTGCCACGGCGATATGGATGTGCGTCAAATTGGCATGCGAAACCGAAAGGCCATAGATAACAGCCGCCGTATAGGAGCAAAACGTCCAGTCGGGATGCTTTTGCGCAAGGGCCCGCACCCGATGCAGATGACGCTGTCGAAACTTGAGTTCGGACCAATATTCCGGACGCGCATACAGCCCTGGCATGACCGCCTCTAGACTTCCCGCCGCCACCCGTCGCTCAATCTGCTTTGCCTCCGCCGCAGTTCGCGCGTACACGCAGCTCATCTGCTGTTCGCATGCCTTAATGTGACCTGCAAGTCTTTGATTCGCCGTCATGTTTGCCATGTCGCCTCCAAACTCTTGGAACGGCGCCAACGTACCAGACGGTTTCATGCGAAGTCTGACCAAACGCTGTCCAGCAGCTGACCAAATGCTTGACGGTTTTGGACGTTTTAGGCCAATGCTCTATATCTGCAGGTAGAGCGGTTGTCCAGAGGTCCCTGTCTCCACATCTTTATGCCTCAAAAGCCGTCGATTTCCTTAAAAGAAAATATGCTGTGGCTCGAAACTACCTAGTTTGCGATGCTGTCCGTAAACACTCGACGCGTGGTGCTGCCGCCTACGACAGCCGCAGAAAAATCGAGCGTGGAAAATCTCCCACTTTGGGCCTGTTCCTCGACCAAAAGTGGGAGATTATCCACGCTCATTCAACATGCGTCCGATTATCCACGCTCGTCGCGTAGCGGCCACGGTAACCGCCGCAGCCACAGCCACGACAGCGGCCTAGTGCTCCTCGCCGGCGCGAGCCAGGTCGTAGGGCGTGGTCTGGTAGACGTAGTAGTTGAGCCAGTTGGTGTAGAGCAGCTGAGCCTGGCTGCGCCAGACGTTGCGCGGCTCGGCGGTGGGGTCGTCGTTCGGGAAGTAATGCGCCGGCACCTGGGGGTTGAGACCGCGCTTCACGTCTCGCTCGTACTCCAGGCGCAACGTGTCGGTATCGTACTCCGGATGGCCAAAGACAAAGAAGCGGCGGCTGTCGGTCGACTTGACGATGTACAGGCCCACCTCGTCGGACACGGCCACGACCTCAAGCTGCGGCTCAGCCTCCACGTCCTCGCGGCGCACATCGGTGTTGCGCGAATGCACGGCATAGAAGCGGTCGTCGAAGCCGCGGACCAGCGGGCTTTGCGGCTTCACCAGATAATGCTCGAACACGCCACTTGCCTTGGCCGGTAGATCGTACTTCTGAATGCCGTAATGATGGTAGAGCCCCGCCTGCGCGCCCCAACAAATGTGCAGCGTGGAGTGCACGTGCGTGGTGGACCAGTCCATGATCTGGCAGAGCTCGGGCCAGTAGTCGACCTCCTCGAATGGCATCTGCTCCACGGGCGCGCCCGTGATAATCAGGCCGTCGTAGTGGATGTCGCGGATGTCGTCGAACGTGCGGTAGAACGTCTCCAGGTGGCCGGCGCTCACGTGCGTGGCCTCGTGCGTCTTGGTGCGCAGCAGGTCCACCTCCACCTGCAACGGCGTGTTGGAGAGTTTGCGCATAATCTGCGTCTCGGTGGCGATCTTGGTGGGCATGAGGTTGAGGATGAGCACACGCAGCGGACGGATGTCCTGGTGCAGCGCGCGGTACTCGGTCATGACAAAGATGTTCTCGCTCTCGAGCTGCGCGGCGGCAGGGAGGGCGTCGGGAATGCGAATGGGCATGGATGCTCCTTACGAGTCAGTTGCAGCTATGGTACAACGAGCGGCCCCATCCGCGCGAGCACATCGCCCAGCGATGCCGTCAGCGGCCCAAATCACTCCAAAAGTAGAGATTAAGGCATGTCCCAAAAATCTACGGCGCTTTAGCCTAGCAAAGTGACGGCAGGACGCTACAATAGTTCGACGCGAAAACTCGGCCGAAAGGATACAGATATGTACCAGACGCGTAAGATCGGTGTGGTCGGCCAGGGCCACGTAGGAGCACATGTCGCCAACAGCCTGCTTATGCAGGGCATTGCCGACGAGCTGTACCTGTGCGATATCAACGAGGCCAAAGTGACGTCCGAGGTCCAGGACCTGCGCGACTCCCTTTCGTTTGTCCCGTACAACACCAAGATCGTCAACTGCTACGACCACTACGAGGAGCTTGCCTGCTGCGACGTCATCGTCAACGCCGCCGGCAAGGTCGCGCTGGCCGCCGGCAACCGCGACGGCGAGCTGTTCTTTACCACCGACGCCGCCCGCACCTTTGCCAAGCGTATCGTCGACGCCGGCTTCGACGGCATCTTCGTGAGCATCTCCAACCCCTGCGACGTCGTGTGCACCGAGCTGTGGCACCTGACCGGCTACGACCCCAAGAAGATCATCGGCTCGGGCTGCGGCCTGGATTCTGCCCGCCTGCGCACCGAGATCTCCAAGAAGGTCGGCGTGAGCCCCAAGTCCATCGACGCCTACATGATCGGCGAGCACGGCTTTAGCCAGCTGGCTGCCTTTAAGGCCGCAACCATCGCCGGCAAGAGCCTGACCGAGCTTCAGGCCGAGAACCCCGACAAGTACGCCTTCGACCACATGGAGGTCGAGGAGCTCGCGCGCAAGGGCGGCTATGTGACCTACGCCGGCAAGCAGTGCACCGAGTACGCCGTCGCCAACTCCGCAGCGCGCGTCTGTGCCGCTGTGCTGCACAACGAGCACGCCGTGCTTTCCGCTTCCACGCTCATGACCGGCCAGTATGGCGAGGAGGGCATCTTCACCTCCCTGCCGTGCGTGATCGGCGCCGAGGGCGTCGAGGAGGTCTACACGCTGGACCTGTCCGAGTACGAGCTCGAGGGCTTCCACAAGAGCTGCCAGCACATCCGCGACAACATCGCCCAGCTCGACTGGTGGGACACCGAGGCCTACGACGCAAAGTAGGCCGCTGCCTGCCGCAACCTTGCGATTCTAAGCGCGATACTAAGCGGGCCGCGCCGGAAATCCCCGGCGCGGCCCGCTTTTTTGACTCACGCAGTGCCCTTGCGAATCGAAGGTGAATGGTTTTCCCGTTACTTAGTACTGCTCGATGCCCATGTAGCGACGGATCTCGGGGCTGTGGTCGAACACCTTGCCGCGGGCGGCGCGCAGCTCGCAGCTCATGTTGTAGAAGAAGAT
>DAWCEJ010000271.1:0-5196 GCA_052274955.1 Collinsella sp. | reverse complement strand
TGGCCCGGGGTGTCGATGATCTGGATGCGGTAGTCCTTACCGTCCTTGTTCCAGAAGCACGTGGTAGCAGCGGAGGTAATGGTTACGCCGCGCTCCTGCTCCTGAACCATCCAGTCCATGGTGGCAGCGCCCTCATGGACCTCACCGATCTTGTGGGTCTTACCGGTGTAGTAAAGAATACGCTCGGTCGTGGTGGTCTTACCGGCATCGATGTGGGCCATGATGCCGATGTTACGGGTATCGGAAAGCTTGTACTTAGGCTTAGCCATGTTAGTTCCTTACCTTAACTTACCAACGATAGTGAGAGAACGCGCGGTTGGCCTCGGCCATCTTGAAGACGTCCTCACGCTTCTTGACGGAAGCGCCCAGGCCGTTGGAGGCGTCGAGGATCTCGTTGGCGAGACGCTCGGCCATGGTCTTCTCCTTGCGAGCGCGGGAGAAGTTGACGATCCAGCGGATACCCAGAGCGGTGGAACGACGGGAGTTGACCTCCATCGGGACCTGATAGGTAGCGCCACCGACACGCTTGGGCTTAACCTCGAGCGTGGGCTTGACGTTGTCCATAGCCTTCTTGAAGGTAGCGAGAGCGTCGCCACCCTCGGACTTCTCGGCAACGATCTCGAAAGCGGTGTAAACGATGCGCTCAGCGGTGGCCTTCTTGCCGTCAAGAAGGACCTTGTTGATGAGCTGAGTCACCAGGCGGTTGTTGTAAACGGCGTCAGGCTGAACCTCACGACGATTAGCTGCTGCACGACGCGGCATGTGAAATCTCCTTAAGTGTCTACCGTGCGGCGCTTAGGCGGCACACGGCGAAAGTATCAAAACGTTATCTGGCTTATTTAGCCTTGGGGCGCTTAGCACCGTACTTGGAACGGGCCTGCATACGGTTCTGGACCGGAGCAGCGTCGTAGGCGCCACGGATGACGTGATAACGGACACCAGGGAGGTCACGGACACGACCGCCGCGGACGAGCACGATGGAGTGCTCCTGCAGGTTGTGGCCCTCACCCGGGATGTAAGCGGTAACTTCGATGCCGTTGACGAGGCGAACACGGGCAACCTTACGAAGAGCCGAGTTCGGCTTCTTGGGGCTCGTGGTGAAGACGCGAGTGCACACGCCGCGCTTCTGGGAGTTGTGCTGCAGAGCAGCGTTCTTGGACTTCTTGGGCACGGAACGACGGCCCTGGCGAACCAGCTGGTTAATAGTAGGCAAAGCGTACTCCTTCTCGAATGATTCCAGCTTTCTGTAAAGTGCAACGGCTTGAATCGAGGGGTCAGCATCCCCCTACGAAACACGCAGTTCGTTAGGATACGTGGCGTTAGCTGTGCCGTCAACAGACCACGCCGCCGGGCGTATCCCAAAATAGCTATATTTCCGCAAAGCCTCCATAAAAGGAATCCCCGCCTGTGCGCAAGTGCCCATTCCAGCCGTCCATGTAACGCAAAAATGGCCGCTTCCCCTAGTGGGAAGCGGCCTCAAGTCTTACGAGTAGACGATGGTAAAGGGTACTTCTGTTTCGGTCTCTCCTGTTGATGTGCACCTCGTTCCCTCAAGGGTTACCGATACAACCTGATCGACATTGATGAGCCTTGCCGGAACCCAGATGTTCTCTCCGCTATTGCGCGCCATCGAAACATAGAAATTGTACGCCCCTGCGTCGTCATCTTCGATAATCTGCTCCGATCCATCCTTGTAGCTGACGGTCAGTTTATGATCAACTGCTTCATAGCCCAGATCATCGATGTGCGTCTGGATGGAAAACGGGCTGATCTCGAGAGGCGAGTCGTCGGAGCGGAGCTCCTTTGTATCGACGTGCGCTCCGACGTTAAACTCTGGCGTCGATACCTCGATCACCTTCGCATCCTCACCTTTGCCCTCCGTCCAACTGATATTCCAGGTGACCGCATGTCGTAAATCTCGATCGCGATTCCAAGATGCAAAGTACATCGTGCCGTTAATGACCGTGTCGCTTGATGTGTCTTTATCAATGGTGCAGCGTGTATCAGCCCATTCCTCGCCGAAGTTCATGCTGGGTGTACTGACGCCCCCTTCTTCTTCACCATAGAGAACAAGTTCGCCAGTCTCTGCTGCCGGCTTGTAGTAGTTAACACCATTTGGATTGGACAACGTAAACGTCACGGCACCGCAACCGTTTTTATCGATAGCCATATCATGAATGTCGAGTGTATAGCCGTTGCCCTCGACGGACAGATTGACCTTCTGTACTGAACCCTCCAAGCTTTGGGGCGCAATGCCGTCACCAAACTCTCTGGTGTAGGTATATTTAGTCCCCGACGAGCCACCTTGAGTCCAGGTAATGGACTCTCCGTTGCCATGGTTTCCCCAGGCAGAGGCAAAATAGCTGGAATTGACGACGGCGTAGGCGACCCCTCCGGTCGCCAGCACTCCGGCAAGGCATCCGATTACGGCAACATAGAGAGGCTTCGCGTGGCCCTTTCGATGAAGCGGCTCACCCGCAGCAGCATCAATAACACGGTCGGCAAGATCGCTATCGGCTTGGATGGACTCGAAGGCCTGCTTGATTTGATTGGATTTCACGGTCGCCCTCCTCTAGGATGAATTTGAGCTTCGATCTACCGCGAGCTAAACGCGTTCGAACGGTCGCGGCTGGCACATGCAGTAACTCGGCAATCTCTGAGGTCGAAAAGCCCAGATAGTAATAGAGCACGATGGGGACACGGAATCGCTCCGGAAGTCGCATAACGTCTGACAGGACCGCCTTGGTCTCATCCTGCGCCGCCGAAAGCGAATCGGCCAGGTTCTCAATATCCTCTACACGCCTCCATGGCTTTCGAAAGAGCGATTTACATTCATTGATCGTGACCCGGATAAGCCAGCGGCGAAGATGTTCCCAACTTTCAAAGTGTCCATCGCTTTTAAGCAACTTAAGAAAGACATCTTGGGCAATATCGTCGGCATCGGCGCGATCGCGCAGGTACGTCAAGGCGATTCGAAACACGACATCCCGATGATCTTCGACCGCCTGTCTAAATGCTTGTTCTTCCATAATCACCTCCCGATGACGGTAATGATTCTTGATGAGGTCCTCACCATAGATACGCTCTGGCCGGACGAAATGTTTCAAATTCAAGCAGGAAAAACTTACCAAAATAAACCTGTCCCTTTTTGGCAAGGGATCAACGGAACGCAACAGGTTGAGCATACGCAAGCGAGCGGCCCCCAGAGCGTACAAGGTGGCATGAAAAAGGCAGGGCATTGACCTTTTGGTCATGCCCTGCCTTTTGAATGACAGATTGTAGCTCTGGGGGCCGCGCAGCGACGGAGGTCGCCGCCGTTCGTTAGAACGGCGGAACTAATTACTCCTCGTCGTTGTCCTTGGCCTCTTCGGCGTCGTCGGTGTCCACGAGCTGGTTGAGCAGCTCGTCGAGGGAAGCCATGTCCTCGTTGATCGCGCCGTTGGCGGGAGCCTTCTTGTCGTCGATCGGGGCGCCCAGGAGCTCCTCGTCGGCGTCGGCGTGATGCGTCGGAGCGGAGGTACCCAGCAGGATGTCGTCCGGACCGTCGGGGCTAAAGACCATCTGCAGCAGCTGCGAGAGGTCTTCCTCGTCGGCAACGTCGTCGTTGTTCTCGAGGATGTAGAGCAGGTCGTGGGCCTCGAGGCCGTCACGGAGCTCCTCGATCGCCTTGGCGCCGATGCCATCGATGCGCAGCAGATCCTCCTCGGACTTGCCAACCAGGTCGCCGACCGTCTCGATGCCAACCTCGCTGAACTTGTTGGTCCAGCGCTGCGACACGCCCAGGTCGTCGAACAGGTACAGACGAGCCTTCTCGGCGGAGATGGTGTGGCCGTTGCGGGTGAACGAACCGTCAGCACCACCGAACTCGTCGTAGCCGGCCCAGTCGAGCTGCTGCGGGAGCTGCTCGTCCAGGTCCTTGAGCTCCACAGGAGCCCACTCGGGCAGCGACTTGGCGTTGGGCGAAGCCGGGCCGTCGATGTCCACGTAGCCGTCGGCCGTGCGATACGTCAGCTTGGCGTTGGCGTACGGCTTGAGGCCGGTACCAGCCGGGATCTTCTTACCGACGATGACGTTGGACTTAAGGTCGAGCAGGTGGTCGACCTTGCCCTCGATGGCAGCCTCGGTAAGGACGCCAGCGGTACGGATGAACGAAGCGCTCGACAGCCAGGAGTCGATGTTGGACGCGACCTTGAGCGTACCCAGGATGACGGGCTCGGCCACGGGAGCCTGACCGCCCAGACGGGCAACGCGCTCGACCTCGTCGGCAAACTCGTAGCGGTCGACGTACTGACCAAGTAGGTACTTGGAGTCGCCGGGGTTGGTGATCTGAACGCGACGCAGCATCTGACGTGCGAGCACCTCGATGTGCTTGTCGTTCAGGTCGACGCCTTGGCTGGTGTAGACGTCCTTGACGCTCTCGACGAAGGTGTGCATCGTCGACTCGATGTCGGTCAGCTTGCGCAGGTTGCGGAAGTTAACGAAGCCCTTGGTGATCTGGTCGCCGGCGCGAACCTCGCAGCCGTCCTCGATCTCGGGCATGAAGCGCACCGAAGCGGGGACGCGACGCTCGTCGAGGACACGGGTGTGATCCTCGGAGTCGGTGAGCGTCAGCACGTACTCGGACTTCTCGGGCTTAATCGAGAGGTGGCCGGAGTACGGAGCCAGCTCGGCCTCGCGACCCAGGATCTTCTCGTTGACGTTGCCGACGATATCGAACATACGGCTGACCGTAGGCAGACCCTGCGTAATATCGTCGACGCCAGCGACGCCGCCGGAGTGAATGGTACGCATCGTAAGCTGCGTACCGGGCTCGCCGATGGACTGGGCGGCAATAATGCCGACCGCGGTACCGATGGCGACCGGACGACGGGTGGAAAGATCCCAGCCGTAGCACTTCTGGCACACGCCGTACTTGGAGCGGCAGGTGAGCAGCGCGCGAAGCTTGACCTTCTTAAGGCCGGCATCGACCATCTTCTGGATGTCAGCGACCTTCTCGATGTAGCCGTCCTGCTCAAAGAGCACGGTGCCATCGGGAGCCACGACGTCCTCAATGAAGCAACGGCCGACGAGGTCGGTGTTGAGGTCGGTGGTGCCGGGGATGATGAGGTTGTAGGTGACGCCCTCGTGCGTACCGCAGTCCTCCTCGCGGACGATGACGTCCTGGGCCACGTCGACCAGACGACGGGTCAGGTAACC
>DAWCEJ010000270.1:0-6077 GCA_052274955.1 Collinsella sp. | reverse complement strand
CATGGTCGGCGCCGCTACCGTCCTGCTCGGCGCTGGCTGCGGCTGCCTGGGCTCCACGGTTAACCCGTTCGCCGTCGGCGCTGCCGTCGACGCTCTGACCGGCGTTGGCATTGAGGTCAACCAGTCCATCATCATCGGCCTCGGTGCCGTCCTGTGGATTGTCACCACCGCTATGTCCATCGTCTTCGTGATGAACTATGCCAAGAAGGTCAAGGCTGACAAGGGTTCCACCATCCTGTCGATGCAGGAGCTCAAGGACGCCGAAGAGGCTCACGGCAAGGCTGCTTCCGAGGTCCACAAGGAGGTCAAGCTCACCGGTCGTCAGAAGGGTGTTCTGATCGCCTTCGCCTTCACCTTCGTCGTCATGATCGTCGGCTTCATCCCGCTGGCCGACCTCAACGAGGGCGTCGCCAACTTCTTCGACGCCGGCGCTGTCTACGACGCCGACGGTAACACCGTCGTCCAGGGCTGGTCTGCCCTGATCACCGGCCTGCCCATTGGTCAGTGGTACTTCGACGAGGCTTCCACCTGGTTCTTCCTCATGGCCGTCCTGATCGGTATCATCGGTGGCCTGTCCGAGAAGCAGATCGTCAACACCTTCATCACCGGCGCTGCCGACATGATGTCCGTTGTTCTCGTCATCGCCCTTGCTCGTGGTATCTCCGTCCTCATGGCTAACACCGGCCTCGACGTCTACGTCCTCGACGCTGCCGCCAATGCTCTGGCTGGCCTGTCCGGCGTGATCTTCGCTCCCATGAGCTTCCTGGTCTACTTCGGCCTGTCCTTCCTGATCCCCTCGACCTCTGGTATGGCTACCGTCTCCATGCCCATCATGGGGCCGCTGGCTGTTAAGCTCGGCTTCTCGCCTGAGGTCATGGTCATGATCTTCTCCGCCGCCATCGGTGTCGTGAACCTGTTCACCCCGACCTCCGGCGCCATCATGGGCGGTCTCGCCCTGGCCAAGATCGAGTGGACGACCTGGCTCAAGTTTGCCCTTAAGCTCATCGTCGCTCTCTCCGTCGTCTGCGCCATCATCCTGACCGTCGCCTGCGTGTTGATCTAAGTACCCAACGGGTACCCCACGGAAACCTTGACGATCCTGTAAAGGATCACCTGGTCATCGTCTGTCCGGTGGGGTAAACCCACCGGTAGACTCCTACCTTTAGCCCCCTTCCGTTCCGTGCGCGGGAGGGGGCGCTTTTTTGTTCCGCGGTTTTACCAAACCGCGGAACCGGTCGACGCTGCGCGCCCGCCAGAGCGGCAATCTGACGTTCAATCGTCGGGCATGGCCAAAAGGCCTATGCCCTCCTCTTTCACGTCACCTTGCTCGCTCTGGTGGGCGTTCGCTGACTTATGCTCAACCTGCGGCGCTGCCATTGTTGGCGCAGGGGGCGGCGTGCTCGCTCTGGTGCCTGTTCGCTGTCCGTTCTCTGCCCGCGACGTTTCTGCTGTTGGTGCAAAGGGGTCAGGTTACTTTGCGCCAAAAGGTGAAGTTGCGGTGGAATAGTTCCCGTTTGGCCGTCTTGAGGGGTTAAACAGGAGCTATTTCACCGCAACTTATCGATGGCGTGTTTGGTTGGTGCCTGTTGATGGCCTGGGCATCGGGGAGGGCAGGCTCCGTTATAATCGCCTAAGACATTAAATGGAAACGGGACGGGAGCCATATATGCGCCAGGGTTTCGACAACGCGAAGTATATCGAGCTGCAGGCCGCTCATATTAAGGAGCGCATCTCGCAGTTTGGCGGCAAGCTGTATTTGGAGTTTGGCGGCAAGCTGTTTGACGACTATCACGCGAGCCGCGTGCTGCCGGGTTTTGAGCCGGACAGCAAGTTTCGCATGCTCAAGAGCATAGCCGACGACGTCGAGGTCATCATCGCCATTAACGCGAACCACATCGAGAAGAACAAGGCTCGTGGTGACCTTGGCATTACCTATGACGAGGATGTGCTGCGCCTGGTTGACCTGTTCCGCGGCAACGGCTTTGCTGTCGCGGCCGTGGTCATCACCCAGTACGCCGGCCAGCCCGCTGCCGATGTGTTCCGCAACCGCCTGAACGCGCTCGGCATTCCCGCCAAGCTCCACTATCCCATCGAGGGCTATCCGCACGACGTCGACCTGATCGTGTCCGACGACGGCTATGGCAAGAACGAGTTTGTCGAGACCACCCGTCCGCTCGTCGTCGTGACGGCGCCCGGCCCTGGCTCGGGCAAGCTCGCCACTTGCCTCTCGCAGCTGTATCACGAGCATAAGCACGGTACCGCCGCCGGCTATGCCAAATTCGAGACCTTCCCGGTCTGGAATCTTCCTCTGACGCATCCGGTCAATATTGCCTACGAGGCCGCCACGGCTGACCTCGACGACGCCAATATCATCGATTCGTTCCACCTTGAGGCCTACAACAAGACCACGGTCAACTACAACCGCGACGTCGAGGCCTTCCCGGTAGTTCGTGCCCTGATGGAAAAGATCCTGGGCAAGAGCCCCTACCAGAGCCCTACGGACATGGGCGTCAATATGGTCGGCTTTGCCATCACCGATGACGATGCCTGCCGCGACGCTTCCAAGATGGAGATCGTCCGCCGCTACTTTACCGCGGTCGAAAATGTGCGCCGTACCGGCGTGGGCGATGAGCAAGTCGACCGTCTCAAGATTATTATGAAGAAAGCCGGCATCGATAAGAACTACTCACCGGCGCGCTCGGCGGCCCTCACCAGGGAGCAGCTGACGGGTGGTCCCGTGGGTGCCATGGTCATGCCCGATGGCTCCGTGGTGACCGGTAAGACCTCCACGCGCCTGGGCGCCGCAAGTTCGCTCATTATGAACGCCCTCAAGCATGTCTCGGGCGTCGACCTTGAGCTCGAGGTCATTAGCGATGAGGCGATCGAGCCTATCAGCAAGCTCAAGACGCATTTCCTGGGCAGCAAAAACCCGCGCCTCCACACCGACGAGACGCTTATGGCGCTATCGATCACCTCTGCCACGAGTGAGACGGCCGCTCGCGTCCTTTCGGGCCTGGAGCAGCTGCGCGGTTGCGATGCCTTCTTTAGCGTGATTATCTCGCCGACGGACGAGACGGTACTGCGCAAACTGGGTATCAACGTGTGCTGCGAACCCAAGTTTGAGCGCCGCGGTTTCTTCCATCGCTAAGTTTGAAGCACCGCGGTAATTGCATTGCATTTTGGCCGTATCGGGTTAGCGCCCGGTACGGCTTTTTGATCAATAAAGCGCCTATTTCGGCGAAAAATAGCCGTTTACCTGCCTAGAAACAATTTGAGCGGTATACAATAACCGTAACTGTTTCATCCTTAGCGGGATGCCGCATGATGGATATTACCTGCCATCGTGAGGTGTGTCGGTCGCGCACGGCGCGTTAGATGCTCGTGCTCGGTTTGAGGAGGCTGCTATGGCGGGCAAGGGTCGTGCGAGTGTCAACGATATGAAGCGTGTCGAGGTGTTGGTGTTGATGGAGATCGACCAGCAAACCGAAGACAATGGCGGGCCGTATGGTTTCTCGCGCAAAACGCTTGCCGAGCGCGTGGGGGTTTCGCCGTATCGTGCCCGCGCCGCAATCGATCGATTGGATTCCGAAGGCATGATTGATGTCGTCTCGCGTTATAGCGACGACGGCGGTCAGCTTGCAAATGGCATTTGCCTCACCGAACGTGGCGAGTGGTATCTTGAGGGCGTCCGCACCGGCATGCTCGTTCAAGAGATGCTTGAGGACGCGGTTGCTGATCGATAGCAGCATGTAGCCCTTGCCATAGCGACGCCGCCTGGGAAACCGGGCGGCGTTTTGTTTCAAGATTGAGAAATGCAATCGCACGCGAGAAAAATTGCGGACGGTCCGCGGCGCGAGTATTACAATGAAGACCCGTAAGATGTGGATAAACAACTTCTACGGGAAGCGCAGGTAACTCAATATGACCAAGCATGTGTTCGTAACCGGTGGCGTGGTTTCGTCCCTGGGCAAGGGTATCACCGCGGCCTCGCTGGGCCGTCTGCTCAAGTCGCGTGGCTACAAAGTAACGATGCAGAAGGCCGACCCGTATCTGAACGTCGACCCCGGTACCATGAGCCCGTTCCAGCATGGTGAGGTCTTTGTAACCGAGGATGGTTACGAGTCCGACCTGGACCTGGGTCATTACGAGCGCTTTATTGATGAGAACCTGACCCGCGATTCCAACTTTACGACCGGTGCCATCTACAAAAGCCTCATCGCCCGCGAGCGTCGCGGCGACTTTTTGGGCGGTACCGTGCAGGTGATTCCTCACGTCACCAATGCCATTAAGGATAAGTTCCGCCGCATCGAGGAGCAGACCGGCTCCGATGTAGTCATCACCGAGCTGGGCGGCACGATCGGCGACATCGAGTCCCAACCGTTTGTCGAGGCCATTCGCCAGTACCGCAAGGAGGCCGGCCCCGAGAACGTCTGCTACATCCACGTGTCGCTCGTTCCCTATATCGCCGCCGCCCACGAGGTCAAGACCAAGCCCACGCAGCATTCCGTCAAGGAGCTCCGCAGCTTTGGCATCCAGCCCGATATCATCGTGTTGCGCTCCGACCACCATATCGATGACGCTATCCGCGGAAAGATCGCAAGCTTCTGCGACGTCGACACCGATTGCGTCTTTACCAACGAGGACTGCGCGAGCATTTACGATGTTCCGCAGCTGCTTGCCGAGCAGGACTTTGACCTGCGCATTTGCGAGCGCCTGGGTCTGGACCCGCGTGAGCGCGACATGAGCGAGTGGAACGAGTTCCTGCGCAAACAGAATCACGCCAACCATCACGCCGACAAGGTGAAGATCGCCGTCGTTGGCAAGTACACGCAGCTGCCCGATGCGTACCTGTCGGTTATCGAGGCCCTGCACCATGCGGGCGTCTTCTACGATCGCCATGTGGACGTCCAGCTGGTCGACGGCGAGAGCCTCGACGAGCAGAATGTCTCCGAAGTTCTGGGCGACGCTTCGGGCATCCTGGTCCCCGGCGGCTTTGGCAAGCGCGCCCTGGAGGGCAAGATCCTCGCGGCCGAGTTTGCCCGCGAGCACAAGATTCCGTATCTGGGCATTTGCCTGGGTATGCAGGTGGCCGTGTGCGAGTTCGCCCGCAACGTCGTCGGCCTTGCCGGCGCCAGCTCCTCCGAGTTCGACCCGGACGGTCCGTTTAGCGTCATCGATCTGATGAGCTCGCAGGAGGATGTGACCGAGAAGGGCGGCACCATGCGTCTGGGCGCCTATCCGTGCAAGCTCGCCGCCGATACTCTCGCTCGCGAGGCATATGGCGAGGATCTCGTCTACGAGCGTCACCGTCACCGCTTTGAGTTTAACAACGCCTTCCGCGACCAGCTCGAGGACGCCGGCTTGGTTATCTCTGGCCTCTCACCCGACGAGCGCCTGGTCGAGATGGTCGAGCTGCCGCGCGACGTGCATCCGTGGTATGTGGCAACCCAGGCTCACCCCGAGTTCAAGAGCCGTCCGACCAACCCGCAGCCGCTGTTCCGAGAGTTCGTGCGTGCCTCGATCGGTCAGCACGAGGGTGTCGATCGCCTACAGGTGACGCCCATGAACCTCGCTACGGACTAAGGGTGCCGGCGAACAAAGAACATACCGAAGCTACTCCCTCGTCGCTCGCCGTGGCGGCGGGGGAGTATCTCGATTACCTCGCGGTCGAGCGGGGTTTGGCGCGCAACACGATTGCGGCCTACCGTCGTGACCTGACGACGTACTGCGCCTATCTGGAGCGGGCGGGCATCATGTCTTTTGATGAGGCGACTCGTCAGGTCGTGGAGGGCTTTGTCGCCGACCGTCGCGATGGGGGCTATTCCGATGCCTCGGTGGAGCGTGCGCTTGCGGCCGTGAAGGGCCTGCATGCCTTTTTGGTGCGCGATGGGATTGTGGCCCAAAATCCAACGGCGGCGTTGCGCCTGCCTAAAAAGGCTGAGCGTTTGCCGGAGTATCTATCGGTGGAGGATGTCTCGGCGCTGCTCGATCAAGACTTCCCCGAGGGCGAGATCGGCTTGCGCGACCATGCCATCTTGCAAGTGCTCTACGGATGCGGCTAGCGTGTGAGCGAGATG